>JBCCVY010000270.1:0-5331 GCA_039194725.1 Pseudomonadota bacterium | reverse complement strand
TCGAGCAGGCTGCCATTGCCGGCGCGTTCAATCCCGAAGTGATCGGCAGCCGGGACGCGGCCAACGAAGCAGCCGCTTATATTGCCCGCCGGCTCAACACCATATCCGAAGAAACCGAATGCGGCTGGGAAGGTGAGGCGGATGCCGACGGCGGCCTGACGTTCACCCGGGAATTGCGCGGTGTGCGCGAGGCCCATGCGCTCGATGCCCGCATGATCGGCTCGGCGGAGGCGCTTCGCCTCGACCGGCTGGCTGCGCATCTGCAGGAAGTCTATGCCAGACCGGGGAAGCTGCGGCGCAAGGACACCGAGACCGCGATCTATTCTCCCATGGACCTGATCAATGCCGTATTTGCGCAGGGCCGCAAGGGTATTTCCATGCAGCGTTACAAGGGTCTCGGCGAAATGAACCCGGAACAGCTGTGGGAAACGACCCTCGACGAAAACGTGAGATCCCTGCTCAAGGTCAAGGTGTCGGAACTGGATGAGGCGGATGACCTGTTCACCAAGCTGATGGGCGATGTGGTGGAGCCGCGTCGGGATTTCATTCGCGAGAATGCCCTGAATGTAGCCAATCTCGACGTCTGAACGTCCGTATGCGGGTTGCCGCCTGCCATGTTGCTGACATGTTTGAGTCGCACCCCGGATAACGCAGGTTGCGCGCACCGCGCCGGCTGAGCAGTGTTAACAGCCGGTTAACGTGGACACGCTAGGGTCCCGCTGCTTGCGGCAGGATGGGTGAAGCCGGGTGATTTGAGCTCGCAAAGCGTTGCGATCTGGTGATGGTGATCAAGGCAACTCCGGATGTCGTGTCCAGGTTTTGCCGGTAATTCTTCGGGGACTTGGTTCGGGTGTTTGGATTAGGCAGAAAGAAGCAGAAGCGCCGCAATCCTCGCCGGCGCGAGCCGGTGTTTTCAGGTCCCGGACCCCGCAGAAAAGCTGATATCAGGCCGAATACGAGCGGGCGCAGCAGGAAAAGCCCGCGCAAGCGCTCACTGGTTTTCAAGCTTGCGTCCTGGGGCATGATGGTCGGCCTGTGGGCCATGGTTGCCGTGTTTGCCACCACGGGCTACCTGTTTTTCAATCTCAATCAGAAGGGCCTGTTCAATATTCCGGAGCGCGAGCCCGGCATCATGCTGCTGGCATCGGACGGGTCGGTCCTGGCGGAACGCGGTGCCTTCTTTGGTGATGCGGTACGCATTGACGAGCTGCCGCCCTATGTGCCGCAGGCCATCATCGCCATCGAAGACAGGCGGTTCCGGTCTCACTTCGGCATTGACCCGTTTGGCATCGCTCGCGCCCTGTTGGCCAATTATCGCGCAGGCAGCACGGTTCAGGGCGGTTCAACGCTGACCCAGCAGCTGGCCAAGAACCTGTTCCTGAAACCCGAACGCACCCTTGAGAGAAAGGTCCAGGAAGCCATTCTGGCGGTCTGGCTTGAAAGCAAATTCTCCAAGGACGAGATTCTGCAACTGTACATGAACCGGGTTTACTTTGGCGCCGGTGCCACCGGCATTGACAAGGCGGCACAGAAGTTTTTCGGAAAATCAGCCCGCGATGTGAACCTGTCGGAAGCCGCTGTGCTTGCAGCCGTGCTGAAAGCGCCCAGCCGCTACAATCCGATTGCCAGCACCAAGCGCGCCAATGCCCGCGCCCGCCAGGTGTTGTCGGACATGGTGCGTGCCGGGTTCATCACCAAGGCGGAAGCCGATGCGACCCGTGGCGTGAGCGCCCGGGCGCCCGGTTCGACCTACATTCCGGCCAAGCGCTACGTTGTCGACTGGGTCAGCGAAACCCTGCCCGAACTCATTGGCGAGCTCAGCAACAGCGTGGTGGTGGAAACCACCATTGATCCGGTGCTGCAGCGGTCGGCGGAAAGGGCGTTGCGTGCCGAACTTGCCAAGAACGGCAGAAAATTCAGGGCGTCCGAAGCGTCCATGGTGGTTCTTGACACCACCGGTGCCGTGCGGGCAATGATCGGCGGACGTTCGTATATCAGGAGCCAGTTCAACCGTGCCGTCAAGGCGCAGCGCCAGCCGGGCTCCGCCTTCAAGCCGTTCGTCTACCTGACGGCCATTGACGCCGGCATGACGCCGAAGACTCGCAAGATCGACGAGCCGGTGACTTTCGGCAACTGGTCGCCGGACAATTACAGACGCGAGTATCTCGGGCCGGTTTCACTGACCAAAGGATTGTCGTCATCCATCAATACGGTGGCCGCCAAGCTTGCCGTCGAGGTCGGGCCGGACAATGTTGCGTCAACCGCACGCCGCATGGGCATCTCGTCTCCGATGGTGGCCAATGCGTCGATCGCGCTTGGAACCTCGGAAGTCTCGCTGTTGCAGCTGACATCCGCCTATGTGCCGTTTGCCAATGGCGGCAGCGGGGTTCTGCCGCATACCATCACGCGCATTACCACGCGTGACGGCAAGGTCCTGTATGAACGCTCCGGCGGCGGGCCGGGTCCGGTTATCTCTTTCGAGTCGCTCGGCGCCATGAACTACATGATGCGTGCTGTAGTTGAGGAGGGGACTGGCAAAGCCGCCCGGATTGCCGGCCATGAAACCGGCGGCAAGACCGGGACCACGCAGGATTATCGCGACGCCTGGTTCATCGGCTACACATCGCACCTGATCGCCGGCGTGTGGGTCGGCAACGACGACAATTCGTCCACCAAAAGGGTGACCGGCGGCTCGATGCCTGCGCGGATTTTTGCCAGCGTGATGAACCCCGCGCACCAGCAGCTCGATTACGTTCCGTTGCCCGGCTTCTATCAACCTGACGGTCCGGCCATCGCCTATGCCGAAGACGACAACTGGAACAGTCGTGGCGGGTTTGTCGACAGCCTGCGCAGCATCTTCCTGTCACCTGATCCGGAGCCTGAATCGGAACCGGTCGAGACCCGCGCGCAGCGCAGACAGGTCGAAAAATCCAGAAACCAGCGCCGCCTGGAGCAATTGCTGCAAACCCGGTGAGGCAGACGATCCAATTGGGCGGCGCCCTAAGTCTACAGCGGCAGCTTGTGCAGCGTGTGCCCGTGGCGTTTCAGCCAGTTTCTGGCAAAATCCGTGTGCGGGCAGTGCCTGTAAACCAGGTTCCAGAATTCAGGACCATGGTTCATCTGCTCGATGTGGGCCACCTCATGGGCGCACACATAATCAAGCACCTTTGGCGGTGCCATGATCAGACGCCAAGAGTAGGACAGTGTCCCGGTGCTTGAGCACGACCCCCAGCGGCTTGTGGTGTCACGCACCGACAGCCGTGAAAACTCCACCTGCATGGCTTGCGCATAGCCGCGTGATGCCTTTTCCAGATCACGGCGTGCTTCGCGCTTCAGAAAATCGGTGATTCGGCGCCGCATGTGTCCTGCATCGCCGCGAACCACAAGTTGCGGCGACGGCAGATCGCGAATGTGCACCGGCGTACCGCGTCCTGAGGCGGGTTCTATCACATATTCGGTGCCGCGAATTGTGACGCTGCACCCAATCAGGGTCTCAGTTTGCTGCTCTGCAGGGCTAAGTCTTTGCCATATCCAGGCCGCCTGGGTGCTGGCAAACTCGTGCGCCGCTTTCCCACTTGTGCCGGGCGGGACGGTCAGCACAATGCCTTGGCCGTCCTTTTCCATGCGCATGATGATACGCCGGGCCTGCGCATTGGCACGATAGCGCACCGGCACGGCGCGCCCGTCAATCAGCAGGTCGTCCGGACCGTCAGGTTTGCCGGCGTCGGGAGTGAACAGGCGCTTCAGGGGTGAAAGTGACATGTCCTGATAATAGCTGATTCGCCGTCGCGAACCTGCTGTCAGGCCTTGTGGTTGTGCTTGTGCATGAATTCCACAATACGTGGCACAATATGGGCCTGGAACCGTGATCCGTTGAACACGCCGTAATGGCCGACCTTTTCCTGCAGGTGATGATCGCGCATCTTCTTGGGCAGGCTGGTGCACAGCTCATGGGCGGCCTCCGACTGTCCGATGCCGGAAATATCGTCCTTTTCGCCCTCGATTGTCATCAGCGCGGTTTCGGTGATCGAGGCAGGGTCTATGAGCTGGTCGCGATAGGTGAATTCGCCCTTCGGCAGCGCCTGTTTCACAAACACCTTGTCCACCGTCTGCAGGTAAAACTCCGCCGTCAGGTCCATGACCGCCAGGTACTCGTCGTAGAAATCGCGGTGTTTTTCCGCCGAGTCACCATCATTGACCACAAGGTGCTGGAAAAAGTCTTTCTGGGCGATCATGTGCTTGTCGAGGTTCATCGACATGAAGCCGGACAGCTGCAGGAAGCCCGGATAGACCTCACGCATGAATCCCGGTTGCGGCCACGGCACTGCCATGATCACGTTGTCGCGGAACCATTCAATCGGCTTGTCTCCAGCCAGGGTATTGACCGCGGTCGGATTGATGCGCGTGTCGATCGGGCCGCCCATCAATGTCATCGTGCGGGGCACCAGAGGGTCGCCGCGTTTTTCCATCACCGCCACTGCCGCCCGAACCGGCACGGAAGGCTGGCACACAGCCATCACATGCGTGTTTTCACCAAGGTGATGCAGCATCTCGATGACGTAGTCGATATAGTCATCCAGATCGAAGGATCCCTTGCTGAGGGGCACCATGCGGGCATCGATCCAGTCGGTGATGTAAACATCAGCCTTGGGCAGCAATGTCTCGACGGTTCCGCGCAGCAGCGTTGCATAATGGCCCGACATGGGTGCCACAATCAGCACTTTCGGGCCCTCATGGTGCCGCGGCTTAAGCTTGCGGTGGAAATTGATCAGATTGCAGAACGGTTTTTTCCAGACAATGTCCTCGTGGACTTTGACTTTTTCGCCGCTAATGGTGGTTTCCTTCAGACCGAACTCCGGCTTTGCATAGCGCCGCGTGGTCCGTTCAAAAACCTCCAGGCCCGCCGCGAAGGCGCGACCCGCGGGTGTCTGTGACATCGGATTGAGTGGATTGGCATGCGCCAGCCGCATCGCATCGGCGGCAACCCGCCAGGGCGACATGGCAGCATGACTGAGTTCATAGAGCTGATAAAACATCGTTCCGTACCCCCTCTGGCTCTGTTTCGGTCCATTGGGTATGGGCCGATATGGAGCCGATGACTTGCCCCCGCTAGTCCCCGCCGAATCACGTTATTGTGCAACGCAATGAAGCGTGACACACCGTAACAGCTTTTTGTTGCCATGCAACACTTCGGCCGGACAAGCCGGCTAAAGGGAAAATAACAATGAAAAATAATAACTTACACTACTTCAGGGTGAAATATTTCAGCAAAAACCAAAAAAGTTACCCGGATGTGAAGGATCAGATATCCAGATTAGCAACGTTGAGAGC
>JBCCVY010000269.1:0-5389 GCA_039194725.1 Pseudomonadota bacterium | reverse complement strand
CAGCCAGGGTGCCGCCGGCCGAGTCGCCGGCAAGCACGATTCGGTCGGCATCGATGTTCAGATGGTGTGCGCCTTCAAAAACCCAGTTCACCGCCGCCGCGCAGTCGTCAAATGCGGCAGGGAAGATGTGCTCCGGCGCCAGCCGGTAATCAACCGCCACGACCACGGCGCCGGCATCTTCGGCAATGCCGCAGCAGATGTCGTCATGGCTGTCGAGACCGCCGAGAATGAAGCCGCCGCCGTGCATGTAGATGACGGCGCCATCAGTGCTGCGGCGTTCAGGCACATACCGCCGCAACGCTATATCGCCGGCTGGGGATGGAGCTGTCATGTCCTGGACCTGCATGCCGGGCGGCCTTCCGGCATGAAAATGTGCACACAAATTGTCGTAGCAGCGGCGTTGTTCGGCGATGGTCAGGGAAGCCGGTTCGGCGGGGTAAAACTGCGACCCGGCCTCCATGAAGGCCCAGATCTCGTCCTCGTCCGGCCCGGTGCGCGGGTCATCTTGCATGATTGTCATATTGCCATGGCATGAATTTAAGATCATGATTCCTTTTATGATCTGGAACCGGCAGCTGTCTGAAGATGACGCCCAGGCCCAGCCCCGCGATGATGCGGCTGGCGGCGCCGTTGTGCAACCCGATACTGCAGATGTTCTGGACGCCATCACGCGTGCTGTGCCGGATCCGTTCATCATGCTGGATACCGCCGGCATCATCCTGTCTCACAACACGCCGGCTGCCGAGCTCTCCGGCCAGGCCATGGTCGGCCAGCATCTTTCCCAGCACATCCGAGCACCCGCCGTGCTCGAAGCCATCGACCGCGTCGTCGCCAGCGGCGTGCCGGATCAGGTGCATTACGAGCGGCGCACCGGCGGCGGCAGGCTGTTCGAGGTATTCATAACACCCGTGGCATCGCTCAAGGCAGCACGGGCGCCCGCGGTGACTGTTCTGCTGCGTGACCTGACCACACAACAACAGCTTGAAAAGATGCGCGCCGATTTCGTTGCCAATGCCAGCCATGAATTGCGCACGCCGCTGGCATCCATGACCGGCTTCATTGAAACCCTGCAGGGGTCGGCCAGAAATGATGCCAGGGCGCGTGACAAGTTTCTTGGCAGGATGCTGGAGCAGGCCCACCGCATGCGGCGGCTGATCGATGATCTCCTGTCCCTGTCCCGCATCGAGATGAACCTGCACCGCACACCGTCAGATCAGGTCGACATGTCTGAGGTGGCGCGCTACAGCGCCGAGCTTCTGGCCGCGCGGGCGGCTGAAGCCGGCTGCGAGATCAGGGTCAGCGCACCATCGGCCATGATCGTCAGCGGTGAACGCGACGAACTGATCCAGGTGACACAAAATCTCATCGAGAACGCCATCAAGTATGGTGCAACCGAACGCGGTGTTGATGTATCGGTGACCCACGATGCCAAACGCGGGCGAGTTGAGCTTGCCGTGGCTGACTACGGCGCCGGCATCGATGCAGAACACTTGCCGCGGCTGACGGAGAGGTTTTACCGGGTGAGCGTTCAGGAGAGCCGTTCCGGCGGTGGCACCGGGCTGGGTCTGGCCATCGTCAAGCATATTGCCTTGCGCCATCGCGGCAGTCTTGACATCACATCCCGCAAGGGTGAAGGCAGCATCTTCAAGTTTACGCTGCCGGTTTCCCGAGACCTCGCCAAAGCTGCCGAATAAATTCAACTAATTCAGATATTTAAACTGTCATCCAATTGTCATGTAACTGTCACACAATTGAGTGGCAGCAATCCTACGAGTCGCCCCGTTAGCTTTGAAGGGAAGCTCATGAGGGGCCTCTCGTTCATCATTTTACAGTCATACCAGGGAAACCATTATGCTCAAACGAACCCTTCTCACAGCCACCGTCGCGCTCGCAGCCGTTGCCGCCGCTTCTGCGGCCCAGGCCCGCGACCAGATTCGCATCGTTGGTTCTTCGACCGTTTATCCTTTCACGACCGCCGTCGCTGAGCAGTTTGGCAAATCCGCCGGCAAGACACCGGTTGTCGAGTCCACCGGAACCGGCGGCGGCATGAAGCTGTTCTGCGCCGGTGTTGGCGCCGAACATCCCGACCTGTCCAACGCATCTCGGGCGATCAAGAAGTCCGAGTTCGAAATGTGCCAGAAGAACGGGGTGACCGACATCGTCGAGATCAAGGTGGGCTTTGACGGCATCACCTTCTCGCACTCCAAGGGCGCTTCGGACATAACCTTGTCCAAGCAGCAGATATTCCTGGCGCTGGCCAAGGAAATTCCGGGTGCCGACGGCAAGATGGTGGCCAATCCGAACAAGATGTGGTCCGACATTGACGCTTCGCTTCCGGCCAAGAAGATCGAGGTTCTCGGCCCTCCGCCCACGTCCGGCACCCGCGACGCGTTCGTTGAACTGGTCATGCGCCCTGGCGCCAAGAGCTTTGAGAGCCTCGCTTCGCTGCGCAAGGAAGACAAGAAAGCGTTTCGCAAGATTTCCGACACCATGCGTGAAGATGGAGGCTTTGTCGAAGCAGGTGAGAACGACAACCTGATCGTCCAGAAATTGGAAGCCAACCCAGATGCATTCGGCATCTTCGGCTATTCGTTCCTTGAAGAGAACCAGGACAAGATCAAGGGTGCAGCCGTTGAAGGTGTGAAGCCGAGCTTCGACGCGATCGCTTCCGGCGAATACAAGGTGTCGCGGCCGCTGTTCATCTACGCCAAGAAACAGCACGTCGGCGTCATTCCCGGCATGCAGGAATTCATGGATGAGTATGTGTCCGAGAACGCCATGGGCGAAGACGGATACCTGCCGGCAAAGGGTCTGATACCGCTGCCGGAAGACGAACTGGCCATGGGCCGCGCTGCCGTTAAAAAACGGCACGGGACTGTCCATGTAAGCAACACACTTTAAGGCCGGCAACCTGCATCAGGTTGCCGGCCTTCAGCCTCGCCAGCTTTCCGGTCTGATTGATGTTTTGCCACGATGCTGGCTGAAAGAGATTCGAGGTTGTTATGCTCGTCCTTGTCGCCATTCTGGTTGTTCTCGCTTTTTTCTACGGAAAGTCACGCGGATCAGCGCTTGGCACTACCGGGGGCAAGCTTCACTCTCTTCCTTACTACCACGGCTACTTCGTTGCGTTGATGGTCGCTATACCGCTTCTGATGCTGGCGGTGGCGTGGCCAGCGGTAAGCGCATCGTTCATAGAAGCCCGGGCATTGGCGGTTTTGCCTGCCGACCTGCAGCCGGCAGATGGTCTGGCACGTGATGCGATCATGCGCGACATTCGCCTATTGGCTTCAGGTGTCATTTCCGACCCTGATCGCCTCAGCGCATTTCCGCAGGGAGTGCGGGCCGCTGGCGCCGCTTTTGCCAAGCTGAACGCGACGTCGGGCTGGCTGCAGATTGCCGTTGGCCTGCTGATCGGCGTCGGGGCCGCCATACTCGCATCGCGCAGGTTGTCCATCAAGTTCCGCGCCCGCAACTCAGTTGAACGCATCTTCCTGACGGTGCTGATCGTCTGTTCGGCTGTTGCCATTCTCACAACCGTCGGCATCGTGTTTTCCGTCATCTTCGAAACGCTGCGGTTTTTCGCCAAGGTGCCGGTAACGGAGTTCCTGTTCGGCACGCAATGGAGCCCGCAAACCGCGCTGCGTGCCGATCAGGTGGGCTCATCCGGCGCGTTCGGCGCGGTGCCGCTGTTTATCGGCACCACCTTGGTGATGCTGATTGCCATGTGTGTGGCCGGTCCCATCGGCTTGTTCGCCGCCATTTACATGGCCGAATATGCCAGCCCGCGCGCCCGGTCGATTGCCAAGCCGATTCTTGAAGTCCTGGCCGGCATTCCAACTGTCGTCTTCGGCTTCTTTGCAGCTTTGTCCGTCGCGCCGTTGATACGTAGGTGGGGCGAGAACTTCGGCCTTGAAGTTGCCTCAGAAAGCGCGTTGGCCGCCGGCATTGTCATGGGCGTCATGATCATCCCGTTCATGTCGTCATTGTCCGACGATGTTATCAATGCGGTGCCGCAGTCGCTGCGTGACGGCTCCTACGCCATGGGTGCCACCCGGTCTGAAACGGTCAAGAAGGTGGTGTTGCCGGCCGCGCTGCCGGGCATTGTGTCAGCGTTCATGCTGTCGGTGTCCCGGGCCGTAGGCGAGACCATGATCGTGGTCATGGCAGCCGGTCTGGCCGCACATGCGGTCAGTTGGGACCTCATCGAGACCTTCAACCCGTTGCAGGCAGTGACCACGGTTACGGTGCAGATTGCCACACTGCTGGTTGGCGACCAGGAGTTTGAAAGCGCCAAGACGCTGTCGGCGTTTGCCCTTGGCTTCGTGTTGTTCTTCTTCACCCTGATCCTGAACATGATCGCCTTGCGCGTGGTCGCACGCTTTAAGGAACAGTATGACTGATATGGCAAACCCCATTCCGGCACAGGCAGGCAAGCCGCGCTCAACTGTCGTGGACGCAGCTCGCCTGAAGAAGCGCTACCGGGCCGAAACCAGGTTCCGCTGGTACGGTCTGGCCGCCATCGGATTTGCCTGTGGATTTCTGGTCATGTTGCTCGGCGACATTTTGCTCAAGGGCCTGCCTGCCTTTGAGGCCAACACGGTGACACTCGATGTCACTCTGGATGAAAGCAGGATCGACGCGGACGCCATCAACAAGGGCAATTTCAATGCCATCGTGAACCGCGCCATTCGGGCGCAGTTTCCCGGTGTCAAGTCGCGCAGCGATCGTCGTGCCTTGCCGAAGCTGCTGTCGTTTGATGCAGCCGACGAAGTGCGCCGCCAGGTCATTGCCAACCCCTCGCTCATCGGCACCACCCGCAGTTTTGACCTGAAGCTCTCTGACGAGGCAGATCTGTTTTTGCTGGGGATGACGACTGACGAGTTTGCCATTCCGGTGACCGGCAGCCTGACTGTTGAAGAAGCTGAGGATGGTTTCAGGTTAACGTCGAGCGGCAATGATTTCGAGGGCGTTCTGGCCAGAATCAAGCAGCGCCTTGAAACCCGGCGCGACCGGCTGTCGCTGGAAGCTTCGAAGCTGGAGCGGATTCGCGACCGGCTGACGGCTGAAGTTCCGGTCGCTGAAGCAGCGGTGGCCGAAGCCGGTTCCGCAGCCGCCGATACCCATCCTGCAAAGCGCCGTCTGGCCAAGCTGCAAGCCGACTCCAGCAGCGTGGCAGCAGCATTGGCGCGGCTGAAAACCCAGACCGACGATCTTTCTGCCCGCATCGACAACCCAGGCGCGGCTGAAGCGCTGACCTCGGTGTTGCCGTCGTATTTTGTCAGGCTGCCTGAAAAGGGCGTGGTCAAGATCACCGAGATCGGCAGCAATTACATTAGCGGTCCAGCTTACATGCCGGTCACCGCAATCGGTACGGTGGCTGCAGGAGACT
>JBCCVY010000268.1:0-5390 GCA_039194725.1 Pseudomonadota bacterium | reverse complement strand
TGTCCGCACGCTGTTGTCTCGTGCGGCATGTCTGATGTGGTTTGAGCCGAGGCCGGAATGAACGCAGTTGCCCTGTCCATCCGTCAATGCGGGTGGCTCTCATACGCTATGATCGCCGTTTTCGCCGGGCTGGCGGGTGTCACCGCCGCTGTTGCGCCTGCTGAGGCAGACGAGCTGCCGCTGTTCCGGCAGGTTGCCAAAGTCGACGTGACCACCAGCCTGCGCAAGGTGCGCCGGGTCAGGTTCGCAGTCGATACCAGCTTTCCGCCGTTTGCGTTTCGCGACAATGCCGGCGCGCTGACCGGATTCCTGCCCCTGTCGGTCGACTCCATGTGCACGGACCTGAAAATCAAGTGCGAATTCGTCATCCAAGACGCCTCCAACATGGAAAGCGCGCTGACCGGCAACGAAGCCGATGTGGCTGTCTACATGAAGGCCCGTGACGAGCTGGATTTCAGCAAGCTGGAGTTCACCCGGCCGTTCCTGCGTCCGTTCGGCCGCTTTGCCACCCGCACCTCGAGCCCGATCCGGAAGACCGATGTGCGCACCCTGGCCGGCAAGCGCATCGGGGTTCGCGCAGGCACCACCCATGCCAGTTTCATCAAGCAGTATTTCAACCGCTCGTTGCTGGTGTCGTTCCCGAACCATGAAGCCCTGTATGAAGCGGCCCGCACGGGCAAGGTCGACATCGTGTTCGATGACGCGTTTCGCCTGATGTTCTGGCTGCAGGGCACGATCTCCAGACAGTGCTGCCATTTTGTCGGGCGCGGCTACCTGGACCGGTCGCGGTTTTCCAAACCGCTGTCCATGGTGGTTCGCCGCGAGGACAACGACTTGCGCAAAGTGCTCGACTATGGCCTCGACCGGCTGCAGTCGTCGGGGCGTTTCGCGCTGATCTACGACCGGTTTTTCCCGCAATCCCCTTACTGAGCCAGCTTGCTCAGAGTTTCCGGCCTGCCGAGGTATCGTCATGTCCACACCTGCTCCTTTGCTGCATGACGGCCCAGAAACCGGTCCGGTCCTGCTGCTCGCCCATGGCGCCGGTGCGCCGATGGACTCAGGCTTCATGACCGAAATGGCCGGCCGGCTGGCAGATCTCGGCATTCATGTGGTGAGGTTCGAGTTTGCCTATATGGGCGCCCGCCGCACCGACGGCAAGCGCCGGCCGCCCCCGCGCATGCCGGTGCTGATCGAGGAGTTTTCCGACCTCATTTCCCGGTTTGCCGGCCGCAAGGTGTTCATTGGCGGCAAGTCGATGGGCGGCCGGGTGGCCAGCATGATCGCTGCTGACCCGGACCGTTCCGGTGACATAGCCGGGCTGGTGTGCCTGGGCTATCCGTTTCATCCGCCCGGCAAGCCCGACAGCCTGCGAACCGCGCACCTGCCGGCGATTGCATGCCCGGTGCTGATCGTGCAGGGTGAGCGCGATCCGTTCGGCAACAAGGATGACGTATCAGGCTATCGGTTGCCGGCCCAGTTCGAGGTTTGCTGGTCCGCCTTCGGCAATCATGATCTGGCGCCGCCGAAAAAATCTGGCCGTACGGCCGACGAGAACTGGAGTGCGGCAGCGACAGCGATTGCCCGGTTCATGGGCGAAACCAGCTCGGTTGAATAGAACTGCAGGTGCTGCACGCCTGTCGATGCATTGACGTCTTCTTGTTCGTCATGCCAGCGCAGGCTGGCATCCAATGCCGGATCCACGCAAGAACGTGATGCTGATGTGGACCCCAGCCTTCGCCGGGGTGACGGTTAGTGGGTGACGGTTAGTGATTGACGTAAACCTTCCTCTATTCCCCGCAACAGGTTGTGGGATGCAGGGCCCGGGGGTGGAACCCTGCATCCCGAATTGGTTGCGTCGGTTAAAGTGCTGCGGTGCAGCTCTTATACTTCTGCCACCAATAACTGGAGCCGGCGTTTCGTGCGGTCCGCAAGTACCTGTAACAGTTTGTTTTTTCTGTGCTTTCCGCTTGCTGATTTGGCATCATGGACACCACTTTGGAGACCAGCGCGGGCTGCTTGTTGAGGGAGACGTTAGTCGCCCCGATCATCGCCATTACAGACACGCCGATGACCAGCGACAATGGTAGAACTTGGGGTAGAATTTGGTTATGTGCAAAGAGCGTCATGTCAAATCACCTCCATGTTTGTCTGCGTCTTTTCGTTGGCTGGTAGCCTAGGCCCGTTCACGTTTGTGTTATGTGAGAATTTGCACATCCTGGGGAATTCCGATATTGCGTGCCGGTGCCAACCGCTTGTGTTGGTATAACAGTTGAAAAAAAATCTATTGCAGCACATCATCGCAACGTGGATGAGATCAGAGACATACCGCTGTTTGCAGCACTTGGAGACGGCGACGCCCGCCGTTTGTCGGTGCACTGCGTCTGGCGCTCGGTGGCCGAAAACGAACTCATCATCGATTATGAGGACGAGACGGCGGAAGTGTTGTTTGTGGTGGACGGCCGGGTGCGCATCCTGCTGCGCACCGCGTCGGGCCGCGAAGTCATTCTGGACGACATGCAGGGCGGCCGCTACTTCGGCGAGATGGCGGCCATAGACGGTTTGCCCCGCTCAGCCAATGTCACGGCGTTGGAGAAGACCCGCATTTGCGTCATGCCGGATCAGGTGTTCCGCGATGCCTGCACCACCATACCGTCGGTCGGATTGTCGGTGATGAAGATGCTGGCGGACCGGGTTCGCACCCTGAACCAGCGCCTGGGCGAATACGCATTCCTGACAGCGAAGCAGCGTTTGTGTGCAGAGTTGCTGCGCCTGTCACGTCCGCGCATGGGCAATGAAAAACAGCGTATCGTGTCGCCACCACCGTTGCAGCGCGAACTGGCCGACAGGATTTCCACACAGCGCGAAGTGGTCACGCGCGAACTGGCCAGCCTGGCGCGCAAGAACGTGGTTGAGAAAACCCGCGGCGGCCTGGTGCTGGTCGAACCGGACAGGCTCAACGCCATCATCGACGAAGCCCAGTCCAAGTAAAGCCACACTTCGGTATTCGGTCAGTTGAGGTCGCGAGCGATGTCTTCTGCGAAATCCCGCTCAAACACCAGCTTGCCATTGTGCCAGGCCTCGATGCGCGCGGTCAGGTGAAAGTGGCCGGCAGATGCATGCATCGCCGACCAGGTCTCGGTGCGCAGCACAATGTCGTCACGCTCCAGCTCCTGGGTCCAGTGGGTCGTCATCCGGGCCGACAGCGGGTCGTCGGCGCGAATGCTGTGGGTCTCCCGGCCCACGGCCCCGCTGACCAGGCCATGTTCCTGATTCCGGTACAGCCCGAAATCATCCATGATCGAGATGGTGACTTCGCCGGTTGCTTCATCCTCGCTTTGTTCGCGCGAATTGGACGGCGCGCGCAATTCAACCATGTCGACCGGCGGCGCCGATACGGGTTCGGCAAACACCGGTGCCACATCATCCGGCGCCGGAGAGCGCACCGGCACCGTCAGCCACGACCTGGCGGTGTGTATGTCGAGCGTGACCGGCTCCGGTGCAGGCCACATCATCGGCCAGTAGCAGGTCGACAGGGACAGCCGCAGCCGGTGGCCTGCCGGCACCGTACGGGCCACGTCGTCCAGCCTGATCCGGCAGAAATACTTCTCGCCTGGTTCAAGTGGTTCGGGATGTTCGTGACTGACGATATGGGTGAGGTTCTGCAATGCATAGCAAATGCGCGCCACGCTGCCGTCGGGACGCACATCGCTCAGCCGGACCGCCAGCAGGGCCACCGGCCGGTCGCTGGTGAACTCCAGCTCCAGCTCGGCGGCGCCGACCAGTTCCAGGTCTGCGCCCAGAACAGCTGTGTCAAACACCATGGATCCGGCATCGTCACGGGCCTGGTCGCCGGCAAACTCCGGTCCCAGCCAGATGACGCAAAACTCGCCGCCATCGCGCCCGGTCGTCTGCGGTGACTTAAGGCGCAGCGCAGTTGCTTCACCGGGCGCCTCCCGCAAACCGTCCGGCGTCAGGTACAGCCGGTTTGGCGTGCTGGACGGGCCAGGCCAGCTCGGTTCCGATATCCACCTGCCGGGCAAGTGTGCAGGCAGGGCCTCCGGGGGCGTGGATGCCATCAAATAGGCGCGCACTGGCGGGTCGCGCAGCACGCCGCTTGCCTCGCCCTTGAGCCAGAAATCCCACCATCTCAGGGCTTCCTGCAGGAAGCCGATGCGCGGGCCGGGCACCGCAAAATGCGGGTATTTGTGCGCCCAAGGGCCGACAATGGCTTTCACCGGTGCTTTCAGGTTGGCCAGCATCCGGAACACCGCGTTGGAGTAGGCATCGTTCCAGCCGCCGACGGCCAGCACGGCGGCCTCGATGCTTGCATAGTCTTCGCATACCGAACCATGCTTCCAGTAGTCGTCACGGCGCTGGTGCCGCAACCATCGCGCCGCCAGAAACGGTTCGCTGTCGAGGCGCTGCATCCAGGCCTTGAACCAGCCGTCACCGGCCAGCGCCGGATCCGGTGGGCGCGACGAGTACGACAGCATTGTGGCGCCCCAGCCGAGGTTCTCGTTGATCAGGCATCCACCCTTGAAGTGAATGTCATCCGCATAGCGGTCGTCGGTGGAACACAGGGTGATGATCGCCTTGAGCGGGTCCGGGCGCATGGCGGCGATCTGCAGCGAGTTGAAGCCGCCCCACGAAATGCCCATCATGCCGACCTTGCCGGTGCACCAGTCCTGTTCGGCCAGCCAGTCGATGATTTCCACACCGTCATCAAGCTCCTGCTGGCTGTATTCGTCCTCCAGAACGCCATCGGACTCGCCGCTGCCGCGCATGTCGACACGCACGCAGGCATAGCCGTGGCCGGCAAAATAGGGATGGGTCAGATGATCGCGTTCAACCGTGCCGTCGCGCTTGCGGTAGGGCAGGTACTCCAGAATCGCCGGAACCGGGTTGTCTTCCGCGTCCGCTGGCAACCAGATGCGGGCTGCCAGCCTTGTACCGTCGTGCAGGGTGATCCACTGGTTCTCGATCTCGCGCACCTGGCGCGGAAACTGGTTGATGACCTCGGTCATTGCAACATCTTCGAAATTGCGCCGGTGATGGCGTCAAACATGGCTCTTGCCGCCGGTGACGAATGCCGGGCCCGCAAGCAGGCATGCACCAGTTCGGGTTCATGGCGGACCTGGGCCGCAACGCCCGCCGATTGCAGGCAGCGGGCATAGTCAAAACAGTCGTCGCGCAGCGGATCCCACTCGCACGCCACCAGAAATGCCGGCGGCAGGCCTGCAAAATTACTCTCGAGCAGTGGCGCGTAGAACTTTGACGAGCGGTTTTTGTCGGCATCTGCGCCCAGATAAGTCTGTTCGTAGTATTCCATGTCGGCGGTGGTCAGTCCCGGCGCATGACGGCGCGAGACGTAGGATCCCCTGGTCTTGTCG
>JBCCVY010000267.1:0-5395 GCA_039194725.1 Pseudomonadota bacterium | reverse complement strand
TCGATATCGAACCCCAACGCCTTTGCGGTTGCGTACAGGTTGGAGCCATCAATAAAAAGGGCAGTGCGTTCGTCTTTGTAGAGGCGCATTCGAAATCTCCTGAAAATCAAAATGAATTGATAAAATTGCCAATTGGAATAAGGGCTTCAAATCAATGGCGAGTGTGTGCCACAAGATCAGCATCGTTGCAATCGGGAACGGCGCGTCACCATGATTCTAATCGGATTGGGCAGCAATATGACGGGGCCGTGGGGCTCGCCGCGCACCTGGGTCGGTCGGGCGCTTGCGGCGCTCGACGAAGCGCCTCTGAAATTGCTGAAAGCATCTACGCTGATAGAAACCACGCCGTTCGGCAGGCTGGATCAGCCCAGCTATGTCAACGCGGTGGCGCGGATCGAAACCCGGCTGCGTGCGCCTGACCTGCTGAAGGTGTTGCGCACCATCGAACTTGCTGCCGGGCGGCAACGGCGTGAACGCTGGGGTGCGCGGACACTCGATCTCGATATTCTCGACTACAATGGTGTGGTCGTGGAGGAGGGCGTCGAACAATCTACAGACGCAGAGCTGGTGCTGCCGCATCCGGCGATTGCAGAGCGCGAGTTTGTGCTGGCTCCGATTGCGGAAATCGCGCCACGCTGGAAACATCCGCTCACCGGCCGCACAGCCAAGTCGATGCTGGGCGAACTGAACCCGGACAAAGGCGGAACCATCATCGGCGACGGACCTGCATCGTGAACACCCATACGCATTTACTGCTTGCATCGGCGCTGCTGGCCAGGCGCGGCGAGAAGGCCCGCAACATCGCCGTCGTTGTCGGAGCGTTTTTGCCGGATGTGCCGGTGTTCGCGTTGTTCGGCATCGCCAGCGCCATGGGGTACAGCAGCCAGGAGGTTTTCGGTGATTTCTATTTCCGTGACGAGATGCGCAACCTCATGGGTGCGTTCAATTCGTTCTTCGTGGCCGCTGTCATTGCCGGCGCAGGATGGTTTTTTCGTGAGCGATGGTGGGGCTGGCCGCTGGTGTTCTTTGCGGCGGCAATGACGATACATGCCGCTACCGACCTGCCGGTACATGTCGATGACGGCCACAGGCATTTCTGGCCGTTCAGCAGCTTTGTGTTCAATTCGCCGTTTTCCTACTGGGATCGCTCCCACAATGGCGGAACCGTCTCGGTCATCGAGGCGGTGCTGGGGATTGTTTGCGCGATTGTGTTATGGCGGCGGTTTCCCGTCATGTGGATCAGGGTTTTGTGCGCATCGGCAATTGCGGCCTACATTGCTGTTCCCGCCTACTGGATATGGATGTTTGGATAGATGCTGGCCCTGTTTTTTGAAGTGCTGCCCCGGCCCGGCCATGAAGAGCACTATTTCCGTCACGTGGGCATGCTCAAGCCGGTGCTGGAACATCACACGGGCATGACCTGGCTCGACCGGTTCAAGTCGCTCGCCAGGGAACGGGTGATCCTGTCGCATCAGTTGTGGGCTGACGATGCCGCCATCGTGAAATGGCGGGAGGACCGCCAGCATCAGGGCTCGCAGTCGGCGGGCCGGAACAAGCATTTTGAGGACTATCGCATACG
The DNA here is from genome assembly GCA_039194725.1 of Pseudomonadota bacterium. GTDB lineage: Bacteria > Pseudomonadota > Alphaproteobacteria > Rhizobiales > Aestuariivirgaceae > Anderseniella. The sequence goes on along the minus strand of JBCCVY010000267.1, from coordinate 3,816 downwards.
GATCGCCGAATTGTTTGCCAGGGTGGAGCAGGCAGGGCCCGTCGAACAGTTCGAGTTGGGCGCGGATGCGACTGGCGACTACATTGTTGCCGGTCACAGCACCGGCAGGCCATTGGATGGATTCGATGAGAGTTTTGCCAGCGTCAACATAGCCGATGCCTATGTGAGCCTGGTCCCGGCCAGCAGCGCCGAAGCTGCGGTCCAACTGCTGGAACGCCTGCGTCATGATCAAGACATGAGCTGGGCTTTTGCTGCTCGAATGACGCGGGATTACGGCATGTTTGAGAGAGACCAGGCGCCACAGGATTATCCGCCGGTCGAGCGCTGAGCGGTTTGAGCCTGCTGCGCCGACAGTTTGCCGGCCGCCAGCATCAGCACTGCTCCCAGCCCGCCGATGCAAACCGCCATAGCCAGCATCAGGTCGTAGCCGCCGGCCTGCCAAGCCAGCGACCCGACGGTTGGCCCGATGGCAAAGCCGCTGATGTACACCATGGCCGTCATGCCGGAGATCACGCCGAAATTGACCCGGCCCAACAGTTCGGCTGTCAATACTGGGCGCATGATGCTGGTTACGCCATTGCCCATACCCTGCAGGCACACAAAGCAGACAAGCAGCATCGGCAACCCCGTTGCGCCCATCAGGCTCAAAGCCGCGCCCGACATGGCAAGCTGACAGGAAATGGCAATCGCGAGGCTCGGGACGCGGTGTTCAATACCCATGATCAAGGTGCGGCCGACAACCTGCATCGGCCCGATCATCGAGATGGCCAGAACAGCTGTTTCCCTGGCAAACCCACGTTCACCGAGCAGGGGGATGGTGTGGGTGATCATGATGCCGGTGTTCATCGAAATCATCGCCAGACCCAGCGCCAACGCCCAGAATGCAGGTTTCCGGGCGATGCGAAGCGGCTCCCTGGCATTGCGGCTTGCCGGTTCGGATGCAGACCCGCCGAGCTGTTCCGCCCGGTTTGCCGCAGACCACACCAGTGGTACGGCAACCACAACTATGGCCGCGGCAAACACCAGCACGGCGCCCCGCCATCCCAGGGCTGTTGACAGGAAAAATGCTGAGGGGAATGAGACCGTGCCGGCAAGGCCGGCTATCAGGGAGACGATGGTTATGCCGCGCCTGGCACGGTCGCCGAGCGTGCGTGTCAGAATGGCAAAGCAGGGTTCGTAAAGACAGCCGGCCAGTGTCACGCCAATACCAAACCAGACGATATAGAACTGCCACAGCTGGGTGACCTGGGTCAGCAGCACCAGCAGCAACGCACCCAGTAGGGCGCTGCCGCAGAAAACTTTGGTTCCCAGGCCCCGGTCGATCAGCCTGCCGGCAACCGGAGCCATGACGGCAGACGTCATGACCGCAAGTGTGAAGGCACCGGTCAGGCCGGTTTTGGACCATCCGAACTCCTGTTCCCATTGCACCAGCAGGGCGGGAAACGAGTAATACAACGTGGCCCACAGGATGGTCTCGGCGATCGCCAGGGGCCAGACAAGTTTATGGAATTGTGAAGACATCATCGGGAGTGAACTTAGGTCGTTGTGCGGCAAGCGCACACTTGCTTTCTTGCATTTGTGTGGCTAAAAGCCCACCTAAGTATCACCTGACACCCATATTCGTAAGGATCCAAGCTTCATGGCACGCGTTACCGTTGAAGACTGCATCGAGAAACTGCCGAACCGGTTTGAACTGGTTCTCATGTCCGCCCATCGCGCGCGCATGATCTCGCAGGGAGCGCCGCTGACGCTCGACCGCGACAATGACAAGAACCCGGTTGTTGCGTTGCGCGAAATTGGTGACTCGACCATCGACGTGGAAGACCTGCGGGAAGACTATGTCCATTCCATGCAGAAGCATGTTGAAGTGGACGAGCCGGAAGAAAGCGCGGTACCGCTGCTGCTGGCCGGAAATGAACCTGACCAGGCTGAACCGGCTCCGACCGAGCAGGATGGGCAGGACGGCTACGACCGCATGAGCGAAGATGATCTGCTGCGCGGGCTGGAAGGCCTGCCACCCGCGGAAAGCCCGGGCTCGCAGCGGTCCGGCTACTGACGTACAGACATCCATCAGGTTACCGGATTTTCGACCGGAGCAATCCAGCATTGCTCCGGTTGTTTTGTTTCCGGCCCCTGAGTGTGTCTGCTACACTGCCACAGTTGGGAATTTGAACGGGCCCTGAGCATGATGCGGCAATACGAGTTGGTGGAACGGGTCACAAGCTATGACCCCGACGCAAATGAAGCCATGCTCAACAAAGCCTACGTCTATGCCATGAAGGCACACGGGCACCAGCTTCGGGCTTCCGGCGATCCGTACTTCACCCACCCGCTTGAGGTTGCGGCCATCCTCACAGAGATGAAACTCGATGACGCCACTATCGCGGCCGCCCTGCTGCATGATGTTGTGGAGGACACCGAGGCCACGCACTCAGAGGTCGAACAGCTGTTTGGCAGCGAGATATCCGAGCTTGTCGAAGGCCTCACCAAGATCAAACGGCTCGACCTGATCTCCAAGGAGGCGGCGCAGGCGGAAAACCTGCGCAAACTGCTGCTGGCCATGTCGCGCGATGCCCGCGTGTTGCTGGTGAAGCTTGCCGACCGTCTGCACAACATGCGCACCCTGCATCATGTGAAGCCGGACAAGCGCGCCCGCATCGCCAAGGAAACCATGGATATCTATGCGCCGCTGGCAGGCCGCATGGGTATGCATACAATGCGTGAAGAGCTGGACGACATCGCCTTCAGGGCGCTGTATCCGGAAGCACGCGACGGGATCATGAAGCGGCTTGAGGCCCTGCGCGCCGAGTCGGGAGATATTCTGACCAATATCGAGGAGCGGCTCACCGAACAACTGGCACAGAACGGTATCGACGCGTATGTGTCGGGCCGGGAGAAAAAACCCTACTCGATCTGGCGCAAGATGCAGCGCAAGCATCTGTCACTCGGGCAACTGTCCGACATTTTTGGGTTTCGGATCATCGTGGCCAGCGAAGTCGAATGCTACAAGGCGCTGGGTGTCGCGCACATGGCGTGGCGGGTGGTGCCGGGCAGGTTCAAGGACTACATCTCCAATCCCAAACAGAACGACTACCGCTCAATTCACACCACGGTGATCGGCCCGCATCGCAAACGTGTCGAACTGCAGATCAGAACCCAGGCCATGGATGACATAGCCGAACGCGGCGTTGCCGCGCACAGCTTCTACAAGGATGCTGCGGACCCGATGGCGGCGGAACGCGGGGTCAGGCTGCCGCATGGAGACTCCAACTCGTTCAGATGGTTGCGATCCCTTGTTGAAACCCTAGCGGAAGGCGACAATCCGGGCGAGTTTCTCGAAAGCACCCGGCTTGAACTGTTTGCCGACCAGGTGTTCTGTTTCACGCCTAAGGGCGCACTGATCGCGTTGCCCAAGGGAGCCAACGCCATTGATTTTGCCTATGCGGTGCACACGGACATCGGCAACTCGTGCGTGGGCTGCCGGATTAATGGCCGGCACGCACCATTGATGACCGAACTCGCCAACGGCGATGAAGTGGATATCATCAGATCGCAGGCTCAAACACCGCCCGCAGCCTGGGAGAAAGTGGTTCAGACAGGCAAGGCACGCGCCGCCATCAGACGGGCGACCAGGATTGCTGTACGCACACAATATGCCGGTTTGGGGCGCGAAATAATCGAGCGTCATCTGGCGCGTTTCGATGCGACCTACAATCAGAAGCTGTTTGCCGAAGCCGTCAGAAAGCTTGGTATCTCGTCTGCTGAAGACGGTCTGGCGGCGGTTGGGCGCGGAGAACTGGCGGCCCGTGATGTGAT
>JBCCVY010000266.1:0-5414 GCA_039194725.1 Pseudomonadota bacterium | reverse complement strand
GGTGCTGGCAACATAGAGCCGCTTGTAGTCTGGCGAAAAACACAAGCCGGTGGGATCAGGTATCTGCTCCTCGGTGGCAACCACAGTGAGCGTGCCGTCCGCTGCCAGCCGGTAGGTCTGGGTTGGCAGCGCGCGTTGCCACTCGGTGCCGATACCAGCTGGTTGGCCCAGCGTCGGGTTCAGCCTGCCGTCAGGATTGGTCGGGCCGCCGGCAACGTCCGGCGCTCCTTCATAGACCAAGCTGCCATAAGGTGGATCGGTGAACCAGATGCTGCCGTCGGGATGCGGAACAGCGTCGTTGGGCGAGTTCAGCCGTTTGCCATCGTAGGAGTCCGCAAGCACTGTCGCCGATCCGTCGAGCTCGTAGCGAACCACGCGACGCATCAGATGCTCACAGGAAATCTGCCGGCCCTGGAAGTCGAACGTGTTGCCATTGCTGTTGTTGGACGGATTGCGGAAGATGCTCACATGCCCGTCGTCCTCGATCCAGCGCATCTGGCGATTGTTGGGAATGTCACTCCAGACCAGGTAGCGGCCAACGCTGTTCCAGGCCGGCCCCTCGGCCCATAACGCCCCGGTCCACAGCCGCTTGATGGCGCTGTTCGGCTGCGCCAGACCATTGAATGACGGATCGACCGCGATCACATCCGGATCCCAGAAATAGGTGGTCGGCGCTCCGCCCGGCCCGAAATCACGCGGCGGAGTGGTAACTGTCGTTGGCGGCGCGGCAGGTCCCAGGTCCTGGGCCGGCGCCGACCGAGCACCGATGGTGATGGCGCCTGCACTCACACCGGCGGCACCGACTGCCCCGAGAAAGCGGCGCCGGTCGAGCCTGCACCCGGCCTCCACCACCCTTGCTGTCTTTTCTGGCAGATCAATCGGACCGTACTTTTGAACTCTCGACATGTTGCTTCCCTTCGTGGTCGAACACCTGCCACCTGTCCGCCAGGTGACGAGGCTTGGTCTGTGCCGTCCGTTCCGGTGTCAGTTGAGAGTTGTGCCGCAAGCGCATCACACCCGGATTACCCAATCACTATGTAAGCTGGATTGTGAGCCCCCCTACTCTCTGCCTTGCTGGCGTGCCTCGGCACACTGCCGAGTTGTCTTTGAATGTCACAGTACGGACTGTACAGGTCACGTTCAAGGCTGCTGCTTACAAAGTGATCGGCAGACCAGGGTCACTCGATCCGGCTCAACAACCCATCTGCAACATCTTCAAACACGGCGATGGAGTCCATCGTATTGGCCAGCAACATCGCACCTTCAAGGGCAGCAATGATTTCCGCAGATTTCGGTTTTCTGGCGGCATTGGCCAGCGCTTCGTCTAGCCAATCTATATTGGCCTGGAAAAACACCCTGACGGCCTCTGCAACCTGGTGCGGCAGTCCCCTCGCCTCGGCACCCAGCATGGCGCACAGGCAAATTGCATCTTCCTCAACCAACGCATGTCTGAACACGCCGATGTAGCCTGCAAGCCGGTCACGTGGCGTCCTGGCCTGCATTGCCATGCCCAGCGCTTCGAAGACCTTTTCCGTATAGGCCGTGACTACGGCCACGCCCAGGTCCTCCTTGCGAGGAAAGTGATAATGCACACTGGCACTCTTGACCCCGACATCACTGGCCAGGTCACGAAAGCTCACCGCCCCGTAACCGCCTGAGCGCAGCCTGGCTTCCGCAGCCTCCAGAATTCTGTCGTGCATGGACATGATCAACTCCTGCAGATTTATCTACCTATCATTAGATAGGCTATTGACGCGCGTTTGCATAGATCATAATGTTTATCTACCTACTGATAGGTAAACAAACAGGAGAGCCCTATGAAAATTCATGACTTCCCCGGTTTCCCCAACCCGGCCCGCGTCCGGATCGCCCTTGCTGAAAAGGGTCTGACCGACAAGATCGAGTTTGTTCATGTCGACGTACCGGCCGGCGAGCACCAGAAAGCCGAGTTCCGCCGCAAGAACCCGTCCGCAGCCGTGCCGGTCCTGGAACTGGAAGACGGAACGATGATTTCCGAATGCACCGCCATCACCGAGTATATCGACAATCTCGACGGCACCCCTACCCTGACCGGTTCAACACCGAAACAACGCGCCGTCACAGCCATGATGCAGCGTCGCGCTGAAGCGGGCCTGCTTGACGCCGTGGCCGCCTACTTTCACCATGCCACGCCGGGGCTAGGTCCCGACATCGAAAAAAACCAATGCCAGCCATGGGGCACCTTGCAGCGTGAGCGGGCCATCGATGGCATGCGCTACCTTGACAAGGTTCTCGCACATCAGCCGTATATTGCAGGCGACGACTTTTCCGTGGCGGACATCACCGCATTCGCCGGCCTGGCGTTTGCGGACTTCGCCAAGATTGACGTCCCTGACGACTGTGCCAACTTGAAAGCCTGGCACCGGAAAGTGGCGCAGCGCCCGAGCATAGCCGGTTGAGCATGCGAAAACGAAAGAGCAAATCCAATGCAGATTAACGCAGACTTCTCGAAACGCGCGGCAGTTCACGGTGACCAGATCGAATGGGTGAAATCGCCCATGCCGGGCGTCGACAGGCGCATGCTGGACCGGCTTGGCGAGGAGGTGGCGCGAGCCACCACCATCGTTCGCTACGCGCCAGGCAGCAAGTTTTCATCGCACGTACACACCGGCGGTGAGGAGTTCATCGTGCTTGATGGTGTGTTCCAGGACGAGCACGGCGACTTTCCTGCCGGCAGTTACATCCGAAACCCGCCAGAATCGAGCCATACGCCGGGTTCGGAACCGGGCTGTGTCATCATGGTCAAACTTTGGCAGTTCGACCTTGAGGATCGCACCCATGTGCGCATCGACACCAACAAGATGCGCGCCCTGCCGGCAGTCGAGCGCCCGGGCGTTTCTGTGATGCCGCTGTTTCACGATCAGCGCGAAGACGTGCGGATGGAAATCTGGGATGCGGGCGCCGCTGTTGAGCTTGATGTTCCATTTGGTGTTGAGCTGTTTGTCATGGACGGCAGTTTTGAAGAAAACGGTGAAACCTTCCGGCCTCAGTCATGGCTCCGGCTGCCATGCGATGCTACCTTGCGCGCAACTGCAGGCAAGGATGGATGCAAGGTATGGATCAAGGCAGATCACCTGAAGGAAACACCAACAGCCCCGGCGACCTGACAACGGCGGGCCCCGAGACCCTGCCGAAGCGGGAAGTCACCACCCTGCTCGCCATCATGAAAGCCCTGCGGACGCCCGAAACCGGGTGTCCGTGGGATCTCCAGCAGGACTTCTCATCGATCGCGCCCTACACGCTTGAAGAAGCCTACGAGGTGCTGGATGCCATAGAGCGCGGCAATATGGATGACCTGCGCGACGAGCTCGGCGACCTGCTGCTGCAGGTGGTTTACCACGCCCAGATGGCCACAGAGACCGAGCATTTCGAATTTGCCGACGTGGTTGAGGCCATCACCACGAAAATGGTCCGGCGCCACCCGCATGTGTTTGGCGATGCCGCCGCCCGCGCTGCCGGTGTCAAGGCCGGGTTCTGGGAACGCGCCAAGGATGCCGAGCGGCAAGGCACGGAAAAACAGCGCGAACGGGTGCTGGATGATATCCCGGCCACACTGCCCGCGCTGACCCGCGCCCTGAAACTGCAGACGCGTGCCGCCAGGGTCGGTTTCGACTGGCCCGATGTGACCAGGGTTCTCGACAAAGTCGTCGAGGAGGCACAGGAGTTGACTGAGGCACGCGCCAGACTTTCAACTGACAAGCAGGCCGAGGAGTTTGGCGACCTGCTCTTCGTCATGGTCAACCTGGGCCGGCACCTGGGCCTGGATGCCGAAGATGCCCTGCGCAAGGCCAACTCAAAATTCACCCGTCGCTTCAACTATGTCGAAGACGAACTGAAAGCCCGAGGCAGTTCGGTTCAGCAGGCCGGTCTCGACGAGATGGACGCAATCTGGAACGAAATTCGCCGACAGGACAACTCGACGGAGTAATCGGGAAATGTCACTCAGATGCTGAAGCAGGGCTCAGGCGGTCTCCGAGGCGCTTGTGCGCGGCACCTGCCTGCCTGTCGTCAAACCGCGCCGTAAGCGTGATCCGCCCGTCATCATGGTCCTGACGCGACAGAACTTCGGAATGCTCGTATATCCACGCCAGTTCCGCGCCCTCGCCGGTTGCGAGCGAGATGCCCAGCACCGGATTGCGGTGTGTCAACCGCCCTTCCAGCATTTCCAGCATCGCCGCAACACCCTGTCCGGTCAGTGCCGAGACCATTAGGACATTGTCCTTGCGCGTGCACTCTTCGTTGAGTGCATCGATGTCTTCCGGCGCCACCAGGTCGATCTTGTTCCACACTTCCACAATTGCGCCCAGCCGTTCCTCGCTGACCCCGAGATCCCGCAACACCGCCATGACATCGCCAGCCTGCTCCTCCGTTTCAGCGTGAGCGATATCACGCACGTGCAGTATGATGTCCGCCTCCAGCACCTCTTCCAGAGTCGCGCGAAAGGCCGCAACCAGCATGGTTGGCAGATCGGAGATGAAACCAACGGTGTCTGACAGGATCACCTTGCGGCCCCTGGGCAGTTCGATCCGGCGCATTGTCGGATCGAGAGTGGCAAACAGCTGGTCCTTGGCCATGACACCGGCATCGGTCAGACGGTTGAACAGTGTCGATTTGCCAGCGTTGGTGTACCCGACCAGCGCCACGACCGGATACGGTACTTTTGCCCTGCTCTGTCGATGCAGGGTCCTGGTCCGGATGACCTGATCAAGCTGCTTCTTCAGCCGTGTGATCCGATCCTGAATGATGCGCCGGTCCGCCTCCAGCTGCCTTTCACCCGGCCCACCCATGAAACCATGTCCACCGCGCTGCCGCTCCAGGTGGGTCCATGACCTGACCAGCCGGCTCTTCTGGTAGTCGAGATGGGCCAGTTCAACCTGCAGCGTACCTTCCCTGGTGCTGGCGCGGCGTCCGAAGATTTCCAGGATCAGCCCGGTCCGGTCCACAACCTTCACCTTCCAGGCACGCTCCAGGTTGCGCTGCTGACCGGGCGACAGCTGCATATTGAGAACAGCCAGGTCGGCTTCGGAACTTTCGATCTGCCGGCCGAGCTGCTTGACCTTGCCAGAGCCGAAGAAAGACGCCGGATTCAGGCTGGGCACCGAAACCACAATGGCATCGGCAATCTCCAGCTCGATTGCCAGCGCCAGGCCAACTGCTTCTTCCAGCTTGTCGCTGGCGTCACGCCAGCCGGCAGCTGCCTGCCTGCTCTTCACATCAGGATGAATAACGAAAGCCCGCGTGACCACGGGCCCTTCAATCTGAAAATCGACGCCACCGCCGTTTTGTGTATTCATGTGTCAGAGTTACTGTTTTCCATGACCAAAACCGGCGTCATTTATGCCGGTTTGGGCTTGCGCAAAGATGTACGTTCAGCC
>JBCCVY010000265.1:0-5423 GCA_039194725.1 Pseudomonadota bacterium | reverse complement strand
CCGCCATCGATTGGCATGTCCACGCTCCGGTCGGTCGGCGACACCATGCGGGCGGACGAAATTCTCGCCACGATCTGGCTGGCCGGAATATCAAATTCCTTGATCGCAATAGGTGGAATGGCACCGCCGCAAGGCTTGATGCGCCCCGCCTTGTCGAGCAGCACAACGTCCAGCCCTTTTAAGGCCAGATCATGTGCCGCTGTGGCGCCGGACGGGCCGCCACCAACAACGATCACATCGTGGATGTTTCGTGCCTGCGTGTTCATGCTGCGACCTCCGCTGATGATGTGTCTGGCAATTGCCCGGTCTTTGGGTTGGCAGCTTTGCGGTCCGGACCACCCGCCAAATTCACCGCCGCCAGCCGGGCTGCCCAGACAAACAGCAGGGCCTCGGCAAGGAACACTGCCGCATAAGCCTGCAATGGAGACCCGCTGATATAGCGCACCGCGTCAACTGCCACAGTGCCCAGAAAACCGCCAAGTCCGAACGCTATGGCCTGGGAAGCTCCCCAGACCCCCATGCGAATGCCTTCCTTGCGCGGGCCCGCGGCTCCGGCCAGAGCCATCATGCCGGCAATGGCTGCCACGGCGAACGCGCCATTGGCCAGGCCAAGCAGGAACACGTTTGCCTGCAGCGGCCACCACACGGCGAAATTGCCACCTATGACCAGGCCAAACAGAGCCAGGGCGGACACACCGCAACCGCCGACGGCCCAGTACAGCAGTGGCACCGTGCGGAAAACTCTCAGTGTCGTTGAGGTAATGGCAACCAGCAGCATGCCAGCGAAGACACCACCGTGCTGCACGCCGGCCAGCTTGGTGGATTCACCAGGTGTCATGCCGAAGATGTGCCCGGCAAACGGCTCAAGCACCAGGTCCTGTCCACTGTAGGCGAGCATGGACACAAACACGAAAATGGTGAACCGGCGCGCCCTGCCGTCAGCCCAGACCTCTTGCAGCGCGGCGCCAAAGTCCGTCTGCACTTTGTTTGCCTTGTCTTTCACGGCGACAGGCGCGTTGCCTTCAACTCCGGTTACCGCCAGGCAGGTCACCAGAAAGGCGGTAACCGCGACGACGCACGACACCATCAACAGCCGTGATGCAGAGAACGGATCGAGCAGACTGCCCACTATGCCGGCGGTCATGGCCATGCCGAAAATCATCATCAGCCACACGATTGTCGCAGCCGCTGCCCGGCGCTCCGGCGCGACACGCGCTGCCAGCAGCGCCAGCAGCGATGTGCCGGATGCCCCAACCCCAGCGCCGATCAGCACAAATGCCACAACAGCCAACAGAATGCCGGCGGTCACATTTGCCGCCATCCAGGCGGTGGCGAATGCGGCCAGCGACCCAGAAAACGCAAGCACAGCCATGCCGCCGACAATCCATGGAGTCCGGCGCCCGCCCACATCTGACCCGTGACCGAATTTCGGGCGGATCATCTGAACGGCGTAGTGGGCAGCGACCAGAATGCCCGGCAACATGGCCGGCAAGGCAAGTTCGACCACCATGACACGGTTCAGCGTGGATGTGGTCAGCACAACGATTGCGCCAAGGGCGGTCTGGACCAAGCCCAACCGGAGTATGCCGAACCATCCCAGCGGGGCCTGGTTCATGGCATGCACCTTATGTTCGGGGCTGCAACAGGCTCCGTTTTACCGCGGTTTCTCGATGCTGGTTTCAACATGCCCCACGATAAGCCGGAGGCATACAAGTGTCAATTATACATTACACTGTCAATGTAAATAATTTTTGACACTCAATTGTCGGCGTTTTCCTTGTCGACAAGCCCATGACGATGCAGCTTCATATAGAAGCTCTGCCGGGACAAGCCCAGCATCTCGGCCGCCGACGCCCGGTTGTTACGAGTCAGGTCAAGAGCTGCTTCTATGCACATTTTCTCAATCATATCAGTGGTATCGCGCACAAGTTCTTTGAGCGGAACGCGGCCGACAAGCTCGGTCAGCTGATTTGCCGAGCGCATCATCGGCGACGTTGCAGCCCGCCCGGACGCGACAGCGGCGGCCCGGCGAATGGTGAAACCGAGACAAGGAGGGTCACCATCCGGTACCGAAGCAGCAGACAGCAACACATCTTCTGAAGACCCGTAATCATCGCGCAGCGCAGTCGCGAAATTGCGAACCGACCCATGCTCGCGCAGATTGGCAATCAACACGTTGAGGTCAACACCAGTGCGGCCGATCCAGCGCTCCAGCGGCTGGCCCACGGCAAGATCGGCATTGGCAAGACCAGACATATTGCAGAACGCCGGATTGGCGAGCAGTATCTCGCCATTGAGGTCGGTGACAACAAAGCCTTCCGGCAGTGACTCAACCGCCTGCATGACACGCGCACTGCGCCGTGTGCGGCCCGTGCCGGCCGCGCCCGGCTGGTGCGGTGACAGCCGCACGATCAGGTGCGAGTCCCCACCCTGTGTGAAGGTGGACGCTGCCGCGCTGACCGACTGGCCATTGCCGAGATTGACGATAATCTCGCCTGCCTTGACGCCGGAACGCACCGCACCCAGCATCTCGGACAAGGCAACCCAGCTGCCGGAGTCGAAGATGGTCGGCAGTTTCTGATTGGCAATCTGGCTGATCGACCGGCCCAGCAAATCGACACACGCCGGGTTGGCATCAATGATGGTCTCGCGCGCACTGTCCACCACCAGCACCGCCTCTGACGTCATGCGGAACAGCACACGGTACCGGGCTTCCGCCTGGCGCAGCTTGGAGTATTCCTGTTCGATCCTCTGCTGGGCATCGATAACCTGCTGCTGCTGATGAGACAGCGACCGCAAATCCGTGCCGATCGCCAACACCATGCCCGACTTGCCCAACGGCACCGCGCAATAGCGCACCGGCAGATCCGTCACCCCGTCGCGCACGTGGTTGATCTCCCGCTTGCGAGTAAGTGGGTCGGACTTTGCCTCATCCAGCAATTGCGTAACCTTGTCCACGCTTTCAATGGTCACAATGTCCGCCCAGCGCTGCCCTATCCAGTTTTCAGCACCTTCATCCACGAAGGAGCGGTCATGAAAGGACAGGTCGACGATCACACCGTCGCAATCAAGGATAAGTGCGATATCGGCCGCCGCCAGCGCAAGCCCCATGGCAGCATTGGACTCCATACCGTCAAACGCATGCTTGGCTGTATCGAATCGCCTGTACGGTGCCGGCGATGTTCGCGTGGTGCGGTCAGTATTGCTCATCTAAAGCTGGGACTCCGTTCCCAAATATCAAAATGCGTCCGAACAACGGACGTTATGCGCCTCCAACATGCTTTACGCCAACGAGCGACCTTGCAACACTGATTGCTTCGGCAGCATCGCGGGCACCTGCATCTGACCCCACCGCACTTACAAGTTCAGGCTTGTCGGAAAACAACTGGCCGCCGACCATGACTTTCGTGTCATTTTTGATAGACTCACTGCGTGTCAACTGAATAACCGAAGCCAGGCCATCAAGCAAGCCGGAGCAGCTACACGAAAACGCGACCAAATCGCACGGACTGCGCCGCAGGACATTGAGCACCTGTTCAGGCGCCAATCCGACAGTGGAGATCGTCTCCCACCCGTCACGGCGAAAGAAGAAATCTAGCATCGAAAGACCGAACAAGTGCTGCTCGCCGGGCGCTCCGCACAACACCACCCGCCGCCCGCATCCGGCACCGGCGACCGCGCCGTAGTGCCATCGGTCCAGACTGTGAAGAAGTGACTGCAGGTGCGCGGCACCCGTGGTGACCTGGTAGAAGCTCAGATCATCCGACAGCCAGTCACCGCCCAATCGGGCAGCGGCAGGCGCGAGCAGATTCAGGCAGATTTCCTCATCACTCACTCCCGATTCAACGTGTTGTTTCAAAACGTTTTTTGGAGGCTGGTCATGGAGCCCTAATACGGCCCGGACCAGATTGTCCACATCTGCCGGAGCAATACATTCCCGTCCTGCATCAGCGCCGTCCGCACCGTGGACCTCGGTAATCTTCGGAATCACACGGGCTTCGATGACATCGACCAGCGCATCCAGTTCCGTGCCGGTGACAGGCTTCGGCTCCGCAAGTTGACGGGGCTGCTCGTGCTCGGCATCGACAACCTCTGCACTGTTGATAAGTATCGTCACCTTGCGGTCTCCCTGATCGGCTGCTGCTTGCATCCAGAGCAAAAGCACGGACGACTGCATCAGTCTCCACATCTGCGCCGGCCCGCAGGCAGCGCAACCTCCCCCAAAGTCACACATCCACAATAGCGGGCTGACTCAGCCTATGTGTAAATTAATATGTACGTCAACTATTATTGACACATTGAGATTGACGAGGTTAAGCTGTCGATCATTAGCCCGCATCGAGCGCATGCCAGAAACTCGAATTGGGCTTAACGGGAGCAAACAATAATGGCCCAAGGCCTGAACTCTGCCAGTCAGGGGCGACCCCTCTACACAGCCGACGAGCGCCGCCGCCGTGACAACACCATATGGACACTGGTTCAGGGAATTCTGGCACCTCTGCAGTTTGTCGTGTTTCTGGTTTCCCTCGTTCTGGTGATCAGGTTCCTGTGGACCGGCCAAGGGGCAGAGGCCGCAATTGCCTCTGTCGTGATCAAGACGCTGATCCTGTACGCCATCATGATCACCGGCTCCATCTGGGAGAAGGTGGTTTTCGGCAAGTATTTGTTTGCAAGAGCCTTTTTTTGGGAAGACGTTGTGTCCATGCTGGTGTTGGCATTGCACACGGCATATCTGGCGGCCTGGATTCTTGACTGGGGCGATATCCGTTTCCAGATGCTGATCGCATTGGCGGCCTATGCCAGTTACGTCATCAATGCCGGCCAGTTCCTGGCCAAGCTGAGGATGGCGCGCCTGTCCGCCCCATCCGCTTCACCTGGCGAGTTCGACACTGCGGAGCCGGCGCAATGAACGTGTTCAACCGCACCGCACCAGCCTCACCCACAGCGACGGACGCCACGGACATGCCGGTCCTGCGCCAGCGCGGCCAGCGCGAGGTGTTCTGCGGGCTGACCGGCATCGTCTGGCTGCACCGCAAGATCCAGGATGCCTTCTTTCTGGTGGTGGGCTCGCGCACTTGTGCACACCTTATGCAGTCTGCCGCGGGTGTGATGATCTTTGCCGAACCACGCTTTGCCACGGCCATAATCGACGACCGTGATCTGGCCGGCCTTGCAGACGCCAATGAGGAACTTGACCGCATTGTCGCCCGCCTGCTGGCCCGCCGGCCCGATATCAAGATGCTGTTCCTGGTTGGCTCGTGCCCGTCGGAGGTCATCAAGCTGGACCTGTCCAAGGCGGCCGAGCGCCTGTCGAAGGCATTCTCTCCTGATGTGCGCATTCTGAACTACTCCGGCAGTGGCATCGAGACCACATTCACCCAGGGTGAAGATGCCTGCCTGGCGGCCATGGTGCCTGATTGTGG
>JBCCVY010000264.1:0-5426 GCA_039194725.1 Pseudomonadota bacterium | reverse complement strand
GGTCGGACATGAAGCGTTGAACCTGAGGTGCAAACAGGCCCTGAAGCGCCGGATGAAACCTGCTCACATCGACCTTGCGTCCCGCCTCCAGCTCATTGATGGCACCGATGGCGTCATCCAGCAACGGCTTGTTGGCCGGATTGTCGCGCAACTGGTGGCGCAGGACGTCACCGAACTTGCGTCCCGGCGAGGCGATCAGAACCAGTCCGCAAATCGGCGCGTTTCTCTGTGCGGCCAGCATTGCCACCAATGCCCCCTCGCTGTGACCGAGCAACCAGACACAGCGGTGGCCGGATTGCGCCTGCGCCACCTTGATCCAGGCGTGAACGTCATCGGCGTAATCGGCGAGGGTGACATTGTTGGCGTCTTCAACGGCGTTCGCGCTGCCAAACATGCCGCGCTTGTCAATCCTGACTGAACTGATCCCGGCATTGCCGAGGCCCTGCGCCAGATGCTTGTAAGTAGCCGCGGAGACGCCCAGCGAGTTGTTTCCGTCCCGGTTGGTCGGCCCGGAGCCTGGGATGATCAGCACGGTTGCCGAAGCGGTCGCATCTGGCGTCTGAAGAACGCCTTCAAGTGATCCTAGCGGGCCGGGTGCCTGAACTACGGTCTCAGTTGCGAGCGCGTTACCAGACATGGAAATACCCCCGACCAGACAAGATGATAATACCGCCAGAACCGGAACAATACGGCTGGCTGCAAGCAAGTTCCACAATGTCATCTCATTACCCTGACGTTAAGCGCTTTTCAAATTGCCTTCCCCCTGTTTCCGATCCAGCCGGCGGGAAAACAAAAACCAATTCCTCGGTGAACGGTTCCTTTTGATGTTCGAAGTTGTTCGCGCAGCACGCGTTGCTTCAGCATTCCCTGTCGATTTTCGACAACAGTCTTTTGCTGTAACCGGCAGCGTCCGGGGAACCAGTCAGATGGCTTGCTTCGTACCAGTCCAAAGCCAGGCATACGTTGCGGGGCACGCCGAGCATGCCACGCTCATGCAGTTGGCCGAGTACGAGTGCTGAGAAGCCCGAATCTTCAGATGCTGCGGACCCGAGCCAATACAATCCCTGCTGCTGTTGTTCCGGGGCGGCATCCGGTCCCAGCAGTATCAGTCCCAGCAGATGCTGGGCCTGCGAGTGACCAGCCTGTGCTGCGGTTCGCAGGAACGGGATTGCGCGGGACTCTTCGTCCTTCTCGGTAACAAAGTGCACTGAAAGTTGATAAGCCGCTTCAAGGTGACCTGCTTTCGCGGCACGCTCAAGCCAATTCAAGGCATCTCCCATCGAAAGGGGCATGCAATGACCGCTGGCGAGGAGTTGAGCGATCACAAACTGTGCTTCAGCATCTCCAGCCTCTGCATTTTTCTGGATTGTGCCAACTATGTCTTGGTTGCAACGCGGTGCATCGCGGTCGCCAGGCTCACTCTGCGTGATGGCTGCACTTGCGCCAGGCAGCCAAAGCCACAACAGCGCGCAGATCGTCGCGACACTGATCGGGATCCGAATAATCATCACTTTCAACCTTACAAATCTGAACGAAATAATTCTTGACTAATTTAGTCGGATATATACACATTCTCGGCGCAGATTGAAAGGGAAACGTAACCGTGTGCTGCCACGAAAGCGCCGGAGATATCAATGAGTGAGATGAGAATGACCGAACTGGGAGACCTGACACGCCGGAGTTTTGTTGCTTTTCTGGCGTCCTTGCCATTTGTGTCGCGTGCAATTGCATCCGATAACGTAGTTGAAGTCAAAATGCTGAATAGGCATCCCGACAACAAGAAAATCAGAAATGTTTTCTTGCCTCGCGTTGTAAAGATCAAGCCTGGGGAAACAATCAAGTTTGTCTCCGTCGACAAGGGCCATAACAGCGAAAGCCTTAAAGGCATGATCCCTGAGGGTGCTGAGAAATGGAAGAGCAAGGTCAGCAAGGACTTCGAACTCACGATCGATAAACCGGGCATATATGGATACAAGTGCACACCCCACGCCACGCTGGGCATGGTTGGCATGATCATCGTGGAAGGCGAAGGCATGACTGCCAATCTGGAAACGGCAAAAGCCGTGAGGCACCGCGGCAAGGCGAAGAAGGTCTGGGCCGAGATTTGGGCCGAGGTCGAGGAAAAAGGCCTGCTGCAGACAAGCTGACGCAGGCACTTGTAACGGGCTTGGATCCGGCGGCGCTCGATGACCGCTTCGCGTAATTTGCGAGCTTCTATGCAGGAGCAGAAACAGTCCCGACCCACGAAAAGACACGAAAATGGTCACTACACCAAAACCAAAGTCCGAACGGCCCATGCCTCGCATTCTGAGGGTCAGTCGGACGTGTCGAATAACCCCCCACATGATACGTGTCACATTTGCCGGGCCTGCTCTGCGCGGCTTCCCTGCCGGCAGGGAGGGGGGAAACTGCAAATTGCTAGTCCCGGAGCCGGACCAGACGTTGGGGTCGTTTCAAGCCCAACTGGCCGCTGGTGAGAAAATGACTACCCGGACCTACACGGTCCGCGCATTCCGGGAGGCAGCCCTCGAACTGGATATCGACTTCGTTTCCCACGCCGATCAGGGACCGGCATCCATTTGGGCCGAACGGGCGAAAGAGGGCTCCTTTTGCGGATTCCGAGGCCCCAGCCTGCCCAAGGTCACCGAGTTCTATGCGGACTGGTATTTGCTGGCCGCAGATATGTCGGCCCTTCCGGTTGCCGCGGCAACTCTGGAAGCGATGCCAAGGGATGCGCAGGGGGTAGCCGTGTTCGAGGTTCTGTCCGAAGCTGACAAGCAGGACCTGAACACGCCCAAAGGTTTTATAGTTCACTGGCTGATCCAGCCTGATGCCCGTCGTGTTTCAATGCAGCAGGTGCAATTCATCAAAGCCATGCCGTGGCCGAGTGGCCGAGTTCAGACCTGCATTGCCGGTGAAAGCAGCACGATCCGAGCCCTGCGAGACTTTGTATTCAACGAGAAACGTTTGCTTAAGGAAGACGTTTACATATCGGGATATTGGAAACTGGGACTTGTCGAAGATGAGCATCAGAAAATGAAGCGTGCTGCCGCCTGACGCCAAGTACAAAACCTTGCGGAACAGGCCGGACAAGTGCATGGCGTGAAGACAAAGGTGGGCCGTAACTCGGACAAAACAGAATACTGCTGATCGGCGCGGGACCTTTGCCCTGGGTCCGGCTAAGTGCGAAGCAAACATGGCCGTTTGCCGCGTCCGTTTTTGATGCGACCTAGAGAATCTTCTGTCCTGTCTTGGCCCAGTCGGCGGTGAAAGCATCCAGGCCCTTGTCGGTCAGCGGGTGCTTGACCAGTGCCTTCAGTGTGGCAGGCGGCACGGTTGCCACGTCCGCGCCGGCGATGGCCGACTGCTTGACGTGGTTTACCGAGCGGATCGAGGCGGCAAGGATCTCGGTGCGGAAGTCGTAATTGTCGTAAATCGCCCGGATCTCCTCGATCAGTTCCATGCCGTCCAGGCCAATGTCATCGAGGCGGCCGATGAACGGGGAAATGAACGTGGCGCCGGCCTTCGCCGCCAGCAGGGCCTGGTTGGCGTTGAAGCACAAGGTGACATTGACCATGGTGCCTTCGCCGGTGAGCGTGCTGCAGGCTTTCAGCCCGTCCCATGTCAGTGGCACCTTTATGGTCACGTTGCCGGCGATCTTGGCCAGATGGCGGCCTTCGGCGATCATGCCGTCGGCGTCCAGCGCGACCACTTCCGCCGATACCGGGCCGGGGATCATCTTGCAGATTTCGGCGATGGTTTCCTGGAAGTCACCGCCGGACTTGGCCACCAGTGACGGATTGGTGGTGACGCCGTCGAGCAGGCCCATGTCGGCGAGTTCGCGAATCTCATCAAGATCGGCAGTATCGGCAAAGAATTTCATTTAAACGGTCCATTAGATGGTGGTGATTGGCGGGAACCTAGCACCGGTGCACAGCCAAGCCAATGACGAAGTGAGGCAGGCCGAGGCGTGGTTGATCCGGGCGCAGGTTTGCGCCAGCTTGGACGGCACATGACAAGCGATTCCACAGTTCAGGTCCTGCTGCCTCTGGCACTGGAGGATGCCTATACCTACCTGGTGCCGGAGGCCATGATGCTGGGTCCCGGCGACTATGTGCGGGTGCCGTTGGGGCCGCGCCAGGTCATCGGCGTGGTGTGGGCAATTGGCGGCGCCGCTCCGGACAGCGCCAGACTTCGAGCCGTAAGCGAGAAATATGAAACACCTGCCATGCCGGAACTGCACAGGCAGTTCATCGACTGGGTGGCGCAGTACTATCTGGAGCCGCCGGGATCGGTACTGCGCATGGCCTTGCGGGTGCCGGAGGCGCTTGGCGCGCCGCGCCAGCAGATCGCCTATAGGGCATCCGGCCGGCAGCCGGCCAAGCTGACGGCGCAGCGAATCCGGGTGCTGGACGTGGCCGGCGACGGACTGGCACGGCGCACGCCGGAGCTTGCCCAGGAAGCAGGCGTCGGGACATCGGTTGTTAAGGGCCTGGTCAAGGCAGGTGCGCTGGAGGCGGTCACGCTGCCGGCCATGGCGGCGTTTGCGGCACCGGAGCTGAACCACAGCCGGGTCGAGCTGTCGGACGGCCAGGCACAGGCTGCGGCAGACCTGCGGCAGGCGGTGACGGCGCGCCGGTTTTCGGTGTCGCTGCTGGACGGCGTCACCGGGTCCGGCAAGACGGAAGTTTATTTCGAGGCCATGGCGGCCGCACTGGCGCAAGGCCGGCAAGTGCTGCTGCTGCTGCCGGAAATCGCGCTGACGGGGCCGTTCCTGCGCCGGGTCGAGGAGCGCTTCGGCGCGCCGCCGGCGGAGTGGCACTCGGCGGTTCGCCCCAGGGAGCGCGAGCGGGTGTGGCGCGGCGTGGCCAGCGGCGAGGCCCGCATCGTGGTCGGTGCGCGCTCGGCGCTGTTCCTGCCCTGGCAGCGGCCCGGCCTGATCGTTGTGGACGAAGAGCATGAACCGGCCTTCAAGCAGGCCGAAGGGGTCAATTACCATGCCCGGGACATGGCCGTGCTGTACGGATCCCTGGGCGGGTTCCCGGTGATCCTCGCCTCGGCCACGCCATCGCTGGAATCGCTGTGGAACGCCGGCAAGGAACGCTATGCCCATGTCCGGCTGGAAGCCCGGTACGGCAAGGCGCAGTTGCCGGACGTGAGCCTGCTCGACATGCGCAGCGAGAAAATGCCGTCGGGCGAATGGATGTCGCCGGCGCTTGTCGACGCCGTGGCCGACACGCTCGGCAGGGGCGACCAGGCGCTGCTGTTCTTGAACCGGCGCGGTTATGCGCCGCTGACCCTGTGCCGCACATGCGGATTCCGGCTGGCCTGTCCGCAATGTGCAAGCTGGCTGGTGGAGCACAGGTTCAGGGGCAGGCTGGCCTGCCATCATTGCGGGCATGAAGAACCGGTGCCTGACAACTGTC
>JBCCVY010000263.1:0-5498 GCA_039194725.1 Pseudomonadota bacterium | reverse complement strand
CGGATGTGCCGATGGCGTAGCCGTCTTCGTCCCTTGTCCAGACCGGTGCGGCGTTGCTGCCGGCGCTGTCCGTGCGGCTGTATCTGACGACTGCCGAAGTTGCAGGTTCGGCAAAGCTCCGAGGCTCGTCGCTGGTGCGCTGCTCGCCGCGCTGGGCGAGATACAGACGGCCGGACCTGTCAAACAGCATGTCGGTGACCGGACCGGTTCCGGGCAGGTCTGATACCGTCAGTTCGAGGCGGGCATCGCCGGTAAAGCTGCCACCTTCACCAACACCAACCGACCAGATCTGCGGCCCGTCAGCAACGGCGTAATAAAGCCTGCCCTGATAAAGGGCCATGCCGGCAACCCGGCGGTGCTTCTGGGTTTGGCCCCAGGTTGCCGGATCTGCGCCATTGAAAGCCGAGCTGCGGATTTCAGCGGTCCGGCCATCGTCCTCAATCGCGGCGAGACCGGCAGCAGACCGGCCATCAGTTCCGTGATTGAAGCTGTCGATGATCGTGCCGTCCATGCCGATGCGGTAAATCAGGCCGGTCTCAAGATCCGAAACAAAGAACTGGCGCTGCGCCTTATCGAAAACAATGTCGCCGATACCGGCCCCGGTATTGTTGGGCAGTGTGGCGAACGGCGTCACCTCTCCAGTTGTGCCGTTGACGCGCCAGATCGAGCCAGGATTGCTGTCAGGACCAAACTGACCGGCCATCCAGCGGGCATCCGGCTGACCGATCCTGACCCGGTCAGCCTTGCCATCCCCATTGCGGTCGGGAACGACGATTTCAAGCCCGAAATAGGATGTCGAGCCGAGATAGATGTCGGGCGCGGCGCCGTCCTGGCCATCATCAAGCGCGATGGCAAACACCTGGCCGACCTGGGCAGCGGTAATGCGATGTTTGATGGCAGGGTCCGAAAGCGTGCCCTGGGGTGCGTGTGCGAAATCCCGAAGCGAGAGCACCTGCGCAGAGGGCCCGTCAAGATCGATGAAACGGTCCTTTGGCGAGCTGACAGTGCCGGAAAACCCGGTGACGATGGCATCGCCCGGGACCAGCATGCTGTCAGTGCCGGCAGCACTTGCCGCATGACCGGAGTTGAGGGTGATGGCCGCCGTGGCAGCCAGCGCAAAAGCGCACAAAGTGTTTGCGGAACTGGATCCGTAGAGTTGATTGAACATTGCTGATCTCCTGCCGGCGTGCCGGCTGTTTGAAGTGAATTTCCGCGAAGACCTGCTCCGCGTTCTTGTCACCCGGTTAGTCACGCCAGGGCAGGAATTGGTTGTGTCGTGATTGTCACCACAGCCGGCGCCGACGACGGCTTGCCGGTGTCCGGACTGTCCGGCCGAAACTGCTGACCGCATGTCAGAAGGCTAAAAACCTGATTAAAAACAGTGCATTACATAAACTTGAGCTACGGATGTGATCCGGTGGCGGGCAAGTTGTGCAAATTCTCACAGATCAGTTGCAGCGGCCGCGCTATGAAGGTGGCCAACTGGAACACAGAGTGGACGGCGCCCACCGGATGGTTTGACCAAAGGCAGGCCCAGCGGGACGAGAGCTCCGTCAGACACAACCAAATTCGGCGTGATGTGACTAACGTCATATGGATCCGCCATCTGTGACGCAGCGACTTGTCGAAACTGGGAGGAGCCAAAGAACCAGGACGCACAGGAGTATCGTTATGCGCATCAACAAGGCAGGACTGATCGAAACAGTCGTCATCACCGCTGCGTTGGTGCCTGATACACCGATACGGGACAACGCCATTCCGGGCCGGCGCAGCGCCACCGGTGACGTGATGCAAAAAGTCAGGTGGAGGCGGCATGAGCACGTTTGACCCACCGTCCATGTTCCCGCAACTGTCCGTGCGCCGTCACTTCCGATCCCGGGACAAGGGCGCCGCTTCGAGCGAGTTCGGAAGTCCGTCGCTGGCCACCACCGTGCAGACCGCGGGAAGGGGATCCCAATGCACAGCTGGCCGTGCAGCCGCCGCCGCAGGCAGGCTTTTTCCAGGATGCCGACCGGCCCCGGACAGCGCGGCAGACAAGGATGATGATCGCGATCTGATGGCGCGCATTGCAAATGCCGACGCGGCGGCCATGAAAACCCTGTTTGCGCAGCATCAGGTGCGCGTGTTCCGGTTCGTTGAACGGATATTGCGAAACCCGGCCATCTCCGAGGAACTGACCAACGAAGTCTTTCTGGAAGTGTGGCGCGGGGCACGAAACTACCAGGGCCGTTCTTCCGTCACCACCTGGATCCTGGCAATTGCCCATAACCGTTCACTCAACGTGCTCAGAAAACGGCGCGAACTGAGTTGGAACGAAGACGATGCCGTCCAGATTCCGGATCACAGGGATGATCCGGAAGTTGCCAGCCAGAAGGCCGGCAAAAGCGCGCTACTGCGCAAGTGTTCCGATGCGCTTGCACCGCTGCACCGTGAAATCATTGACCTCGTCTATTACCACGAGATGTCAATCCGCGAGGCGAGCGAAGTCCTCAACGTTCCGGAAGGAACAGTGAAAGCCAGATTGTTCAATGCCCGCAAGAAACTCCAGGAGCTCTTGACGGCAGCAGGTGTGGATCGAGGTTGGCCATGAATTCAAGCAAACAAGCGACAACAAACCCTGATGAAATCGAACTGCTTCTGCCTTGGTATGCCACCGGCAGGCTCGACGCCGGAGACGCCGCCCGTGTCGAAGCGCACCTCGCAGCGGACAAAGACATGCAGGAGCGCCTGGACCTTATCGTCAAGGAGCGGAACGAGGCCGTGCATCTCAACGAGACCGCGGATTCGCGGCCGGTCACCACACCTGACCGGTTTGCTGCAGAGTTCATTTCCGGCACGGTTGATCAGAAACCCGGGTTTTGGCGCCGTTTCAAGCACCTGCTGACAGCACCGACACCTGGTGACGTCAGCTGGGCCGGCGCGGCTGCGGCGCTGGTCATCATGGTGCAAGGTGCTGCCATCTTCATGCTCGCCCAGCCGGAGCCCGGCCGCGGCTACCGCGAGGCAGCCGGTGTGTCGCAGGCAGCGCTGACGGGTACCTTTGCGCTGGTTCGCTTTGCTGACACGGCATCGGCATCGGAGATTGCGTCACTGCTGAGCGACCTGAACATGAAAATCACCGAAGGACCCCGCGCGGGGCGGCTGTTCAAGGTCCGCCTTGGCGCGGCTGACCTGGGCTCGGCCGACCGTCGGCGGCTGCTCAAGGCACTGATGGCGCGTCCGGACCTGGTCGTCTTTGCGACGGAAACCAGATGAACAACGCCGCAACGACATACGCACCTCGTCAAAGACGGGGCCGCCAGGCACTCCTGTGTGTGCTGGCTGGACTCTGTGTCTGGCTGCTAGCGGGACGTAGCCAGCCGGTTGCGGCTGCACCGATTCCCGTCACGGTACTGCCGGAGTTGGTGCTCCAGGACGGCAGCGTTCTTGAACCAATGCAGATCAACTGGCGATGGAGAATGCGCATGCGCAAGCGTTTCCGCCGGCACGCTCTGCGCCGCATGCACCGGCTGAGGAAGAAGCGGCGGCAGTGGCGCAAGCGCCGCAGACACAAACAGCATGTTGAGGCGGCTAAAAAACGGCACCAAGCCCGGGCGCATCCGATTTGCATCGGCGGGCGCGTGAAGGCCCGGCGCTGCCGCTGTCCGCAAAAGGCAGTGCGGTACAAAGTTCGGCGCCGCGTGTACGGCTGCATGTGGACCGGCAAGCGCCCGGCGATACCCGGCGTGTTGGGCTCTGTGCCGAACCGGACAGGCGAAGCGATTGTTGCAAGTGCCGGTGTGCCAGTTGCCGGTGATGTCACGGCGTCGCTTTTTGTCGCCAGAGACGTTGTGGTGATGATGCGCCGGAGCGCCAACAGGGGCGTGGCGGAAGCGGTGGCCCGTAAATACGGCCTTGAGATCACCGGCCGCTGGACTCTTGATCTTACCAACACCCGCCTGGTGCGGTATCGTATTCGTGGCCAGCGCTCGGTTCCACAGGTGATTGCGGCATTGCGCGGTGATCCGAGGGTGATGGCACCACAACCCAATTACCGATACCGTGAACAGGCGGTCCGGCGCAAACTGCCGCCCGCTGACCTGCAGTATGCACTCAGGAAAACCGAAGTTGTCTCGGCACATTCACTGGCGCGCGGCCGCGGCGCGCGGATTGCTGTTATCGATTCCGGTGTCGACCTGACCCATCCCGACCTGGCCAATGCGGTCGAAGCCTCATTTGATGCCGCCGGTGAGGCTGCCGCCCGGCCCGGCGATCACGGCACCGCAATCGCCGGCATCATCAGGGCGCGGGGGCTGATACGCGGTGTCGCGCCGGAGGCTACATTGCTGAACGTGAACGTGTTCCGGTCGTCGCGTTCGAACCAGCCTGCATTCGCCACAACAGTCAACATCCTGCGCGGCCTCGACTGGGCCCTGTCCAGGCGGGCCCGGATCATCAATATGAGCCTCGCCGGGCCGGATGACCCGCTGCTGCGCCATGCGATCATCGCTGCCTACCGGAAGCGGGCGATTATCGTGGCTGCTGCCGGCAATGGCGGTGCTGGCGCCCCGTCCGCCTACCCGGCGGCTTATCGGGAAGTGATTGCAGTCACTGCCACCGATGTTGCCGACCGTGTCTACGGATCGGCCAACCGGGGCAGCTACATTGCTGTTGCTGCTCCCGGTGTCGATATTCTGGCTCCGGCACTCAAGCATGCCCATCTGTTGCAGACCGGCACATCATTTGCCGCCGCCCATGTCAGCGGCATCATCGCGCTGCTCGTCGGGCGCACGCCGAAACTGACGGCGGATGCAGTGCTGGGTCTGCTCAGCAGTTCGGCTGGCGATCTCGGCCTGCCGGGACCGGACGACACGTTCGGCGCGGGGCGTGTCAGCGCATTGAAATCATTGACCCTGCTACAAAAACACAAAAAAACCTCCAGGTACCTCAAATGATAAAGACGCCAATTCTCATTGTAGGGGCCGGGCCGAGCGGCCTGATGCTTTCTGCTCAGTTGCACCGTTACGGCGCGCCTCACATCATCGCCGACCGCAAGGCAGGTGTCACCAGGGCCAGCAAGGCTCTGGCTGTGCAGGCCCGGACGCTTGAACAATACCGGCAACTCGGAATTGCAGAGGCTGCGGTGGGTGCCGGTTTCATGGCCAGAAGCGCACGGTTCATCATCAATGGCCGCATCCGGGCCAACGCGCCGTTCGGTGAGATCGGCAAAGGGCTCAGCCCGTACCCGTATCTGTTCATCCTGGAGCAGTCACGCAATGAGGCGTTGCTTCTGGATCACATCAGTTCGTGCGGTGGCGAGGTTCAATGGTCGACAGATGTGACAGAACTGCAGGACCATTCCGACTGCTACGCAGGAGTCCTGAAACAGCATGACGGGACCTCGGTGCCGTTCCAATGCCGGTACCTCATCGGATGTGGTGGCGCGAGAAGCCCGGTCCGGCATTTCCTCAACATGCCGTTTCCGGGTGCCACCAACGAGCAATCGTTCTTCGTTGCGG
>JBCCVY010000262.1:0-5551 GCA_039194725.1 Pseudomonadota bacterium | reverse complement strand
GGTCAAATCACCCCGTTTGTTGCACCCCGGCTCAATTCAGAATCGGCAGCTTGTAGGAAATGACAGCGCGAACCGATTGCACGGAAATGTCGTTGTTCACTTCGCCGTCCAGAATAGCAATGTCACCCACCGGGACACCGAATTCGAACACGTTCAGTTTGCCGTAGTCGGTGTAGCGGTATTCCAGCTTGCCGGTGAAGTTTTCTGCAAGAACCGTTTCGATACCGGCGCCCACGGTCAGACCGTCAGCGTCAAATCCGTTGACTACGTCCTCGAAGATCGGGTCTCCCACAATCTCGAGTGACTGATCGAAATCGGTCCAGGTCCAGCCGATGAGGCCGTAGACCAGCGTATCGGGGTTGGCCAGATAACCCAACCTGCCGGCTACTGTGTAGCTGTCCGAGGCTTCCAGCTTGTATCCGGTGAAGCCCGGGAACCCAAGGTTGAGTTCAGCCTCTGTTTCAATTGAACTGCCGGTATAGTCGAACTGGATGCCGGCGACGAAGTCGTTGGCAAACTGGAAGTCAAAACCGATTTCGGCCGTCCACAGCCCGCCCTCACCGGAGACACCATCGAAAGTGGCCAGATTCTCGCCTTCGATGTCCAGGCTGAGTTCATGGTTGATATGACCGTAGCCGCCACCAGCACCAATCCGCAGTCCGGTCCAGTTTGCCACCGGCACCGGAGTGAAGTCTGCAGTCGGCGTCACGTAGCCGCCCGGGTTTCCGAACCGGTAGGAAACGACGGCCCGGATGGTCTGCATGGAGGTGTCGTTGTAAAAGTCAAGAAACTCGCCAAATGCCGGGCCGCTAATCAGAGAGTTGTCCTCATAATCAGTGTAGCGGTATTCCAGCTTGCCGGTGATGTTTGGTGTGAACCTGGTCTCGATGCCCGCACCAACTGTCAGGCCATCCAGGTCGAACGAATAGCTGGTTCCGTCACCGTCAAACTCCAGATCACCTTCAAACTCGGTCCAGGTCCAGCCGACCAGGCCGTAGATCAGCGTGTCCGGGTTGGCCAGCCAGCCGAGGCGACCGAGAACGGAAAAGCTGTGCGATGCGTCAAGGGTGAAATTGGCGTCAAAGAAATCCACATCCAGTTCGGTGCCGATGCCGGAATAGGTGTAATCTCCCAGGATCCCGACGACGAAATTGTTGCTGAACTGATGGTCATAACCAGCTTCGACGGTGAACAGGCCACCCTCGCCGCCTACGCCACTCAGGCTGAGAACGTCGCCGAATCCCTCCACATCGAGTGCAAGGCGATGGTTCACACCGCCATAACCGCCACCGACACCAATGTGGAAACCTGTCCAGTCGCCAGCCGGCACGACCGGCTCCGGCAAGTCAGCCGCATAAGCGGTTCCGATTAAGGCACTTGATGACAGAAGGACGGCAAACAGCCTGGAAACGCAACGGCCCATTGGACCTACTCCTCAATACACCCCCACTAACCAACAAATTAACGTTTAGTTAGAGCACGGACGGAAGGTCAAGCAATTGACGGCAATTTTGTGTCGATTTTTGAAAACTGTGACATATTTGCCACAGTTAACGCGCTTTCCAGCCATATTGGGACGGTTTCCCGGATCCGGTACCGGCACAAACGACACGTCGTCCGTTTGACGAACCCCGAAGCGCCGCCTAAGACTTGGCGCGCATTATTCTAACGGGCCCTGATCATGTCACACAATTCGTTCGGACATCTGTTCCGCATAACCACGTTCGGGGAATCGCACGGGCCAGCCCTGGGCTGTGTCATTGACGGCTGTCCGGCGGGCATCGCCATCACCGAAGACGATATCCAGTCGTTCCTGGACAAGCGCCGGCCCGGCACATCCAGGTTCACCACCCAGCGGCGCGAGCCTGACCAGGTGAAGATTCTCTCCGGCGTGTTCGAGGACGACCGCACCGACGGCCAGGTGACGACGGGTACGCCGATTGCGCTGATGATTGAGAACGTCGACCAGCGATCAAAGGACTATTCCGAAATCCGCGACAAGTTTCGCCCAGGTCATGCAGATTTCACCTACCTGGAAAAATACGGCGTGCGCGACTACCGCGGTGGCGGGCGATCGTCGGCCCGCGAAACTGCGGCCCGGGTGGCGGCCGGCGCCATTGCGCGCAAGGTAACGCCAATGGTGGAGACACGCGCGGCGCTGGTTCAGATGGGTCCGCACAAGATCAACCGGAACAACTGGGACTGGAAACAAGTCAACGAAAATCCGTTTTTCTGCCCCGACGCCGAAGCGGCAGACCAGTGGGAAGGCTATCTCGACGGCATTCGCAAAGCCGGTTCGTCGTGTGGTGCGGTGATTGAAGTGGTGGCGTCCGGCGTGCCGGCGGGATGGGGGGCGCCGGTATACGGCAAGCTCGATCAGGACATTGCCTCGGCGATGATGAGCATCAATGCGGTCAAGGGCGTGGAAATCGGCAACGGGTTTGCAGCAGCCGCCATTACCGGCGAGGAAAATGCCGACGAAATCCGCATGCAGGGCAACCAGCCAGAATTTCAGTCCAACAATGCCGGCGGGGTGCTGGGCGGCATCTCAAGCGGCCAGGACGTGGTGTGCCGGTTCGCAGTCAAGCCGACTTCGTCCATTCTGACACCGCGCAAGACCGTCACCCGCGAAGGCGAGGAGACCGATATCGTCACCAAAGGCCGCCACGATCCATGCGTCGGCATTCGCGCCGTGCCGGTTGGAGAAGCCATGATGGCCATCGTGCTGGCAGACCATTACCTGCGCCACCGCGGCCAGAACGGGTAAGCTTTATGGCGCACGGATACGAGATCAAGGCTCTCCTGTTCGACGTGTTCGGCACGGTCGTCGACTGGCGCTCGGGGATCATTCGCGAACTCACCGAATGGGGGAAAGATGCCCACGTTGTCGCCGACTGGCCGGTCGTGGCGGACGGATGGCGCGGGCTCTACCAGCCGGCCATGGAACGCATACGGGCTGGCAATCGCGGATTTGTGCGCCTCGATATTCTGCATGAGGAGAACCTGTGCGAAATATTCCATCAGCACGGCCTCGATGCACCCATCGGCGAAGACCTGCACCGTCTGGTGACGGCATGGCACCGGCTCGATCCGTGGCCTGACGCCGTTTCCGGCCTGACCCGGTTGAAGGCCAGGCACATCATCGCACCGTGCTCCAACGGCAACATCGCGCTGATCACCAACATGGCGAAACGCTCAGGACTGCCGTGGGACGTCGTGCTGGGCGCAGAGGTCGCGCAGGCGTACAAGCCGCACCCGCAGGCCTATCTGGGCTCAGCCGATGCGCTGGGCCTGAAACCGGAAGAGTGCATGATGGTTGCGGCCCACCTCGATGACCTGGAAGCGGCCGCCGAGCTTGGCCTGGCCACGGCCTATGTGCCCAGACCCAACGAGCATGGCAAGGGCTCCGGCGCTGAACCGGCTGCCGACGGGTCGGTGGACCATGTTGCAGATGACTTCAACCAGCTGGCCGACCAGCTTGGTTGCTAGCGCATTCTAGGACTTGTCGCAGACGACCAGTTTGGACAGGAAAACGGGTCGGCTTTCGGTGTGGACCAGGCCGGCCTCAGTGAAAATGTCCGCCAGGTCTTCCTTTATGTAGCTGCCATAGTAAGGCTCGTGAAAGTTCACCGGAAACGACTGCAGCATACCGTCATAGCCCTCGACATCACCCAGTTGCAGCGAGTCCATGAAGATCAGCCGTCCGCCCGGCTTGAGGACGCGGGCAAATTCGCCAGCAATGATGCGGCGCACCTTGGGCGGCACTTCGTGAAACAGGTAGATGGATGTCACCACGTCCAGGGACGCATCGGCAAACGGCAGTTTTTCGGCGTTTGCGACTTCATAGCTGACTGTCGAATACCCCTTCAGGTGCCGCTTTGCTTCGGCCAGATAGGCATCAGAGAGGTCTGACAGGGTCAGGTCAATGCGCGGATAGGCCTGTTTGATGAACCTGCCGAACCGGCCGGTGCCGCAGGCAATGTCGGCAATCTTGGTCTTGCGCTGGTCACGGCCGCGCATGAACTGCCACAGCGGCACGAGGCATTCGCGGCGCATGGCATTGGTGGAGCCCGAAAACAGCACCTCGGTTTGCATGTCATAGATTTCGGCGCTGTCCTCGGTCAGGTATCCACCCGTCTGGTAGTGGAAATTCTGCAGGAAATAAGCCGGCAATTCCTGTGCCTTGTCGTGCGAATAGACCTCCGTTCCCTCGCCCTTGGCCTTGCGCTCGGCAGCCACGGGCACGTCGGCCAGAAAGGCGCGTGAGGTTTTCAGCAGCCGGGCCGGCGAGCCGTCGGCATCGCGCGGCAGTGGATAGTAACCGGCTGCGACATTGTCCAGGTCGCGCTGAAACGTGCTGGCAAGACTGCCCAGCAGCCGCTCGATGCCTGGGCCCTTCTGCCGCGGCTTGTCACGGGCAACTTCGGACACACCGGACTTTGTCTTGCGGAACTGACCGGCGGCCAGGCCATGACCCATGTACCAGGCGACGCGGGCGCCCTGGCGGGCCGTGTAGGCCAGTTTTTCAAATGGTGTCAGCATGGTCCTGATAATGTGCGCCTTTGCCGGGATGTTTTCAAGAATTACGGCCGCAAGTCCCGGAAAGATCAACGGCGTGAGTCCGATGACCCGCGAGGGGCCGCATGCCCACACCGGACCGCCGACTTGTGATGCCTTCGCATTGGATGTAGTCTTCAGCAATGCTTGGTAACCGGCATTGATGCGAGACGCTTTGCTGGCCGATGAGACGGTTCAAGTTCCAGTCTCTCATGCACGGTAGATACCAAGATCAACATTGCGGCCCGCTTTTGTGCCGCGCCGTCTCTTTCCGCCAGATGAACTGCGGTTAACCGCTGCAAGGAGGACAGACGATGGGTATTGCATTGACACTTCAGGAATATCTGGACGACAGCCACATCGCGTACGAGGTCACTTCACACAAGAAGACGGACTGCTCGGCAGAGACTGCAGAAGTCAGCCAGGTGCCGGCAGATCAACTCGCCAAGGGGGTGATCGTGAAATCGGACGACGTCTATGTGCTTGCCGTGTTGCCGGCCTCACGCCGCCTGGACATGAACCGCCTGCGAAAGGTGATAGGCGAACCGGTGTCGCTGGCGAGCGAACAGGAGGTCAGCATGCTGTTTCCCGACTGCAAGACCGGCGCCGTGCCGGTGATCGGGTCGCCATACAAGATAGCCTCGATCGTCGACAGACGTCTCGATGGCCAGGACGACGTCTACTTTGAAGGTGGCGACCACCGTTGCCTGGTTCACGTCAACGGCGATCAGTTCGGTCACCTGATGTACGGGATCCCGCATGCCAGGCTGAGTGCGTAGGAGCCCTAATGCGCGCGGTTTCCCGCGACGCATTAGAGCAAGATGTCAGTCGTCTAAGGGTTGTTCACCCAGTGATGCCGACGTGGCCGAGCCGTGAGATACTGCGCTTCAGACGAATGTCAGATATAGGACTACTATCATCAGGCGGCTCGGGAGACACGTAACCAAGTGGTCGTATGTCCTGCTTGAGGCGCATATCTGAATCGTCCTCAGGC
>JBCCVY010000261.1:0-5583 GCA_039194725.1 Pseudomonadota bacterium | reverse complement strand
GTCGTGCTTTGGCCCAATGCGGCGAGTCCGGGGCCACTCTTGAGCCTGGCAAGATCCATCTGATGCGCCCTCAAAACACAGTGCACCCATTCGATGAGGGCAAGGTATTGGGGATGTTCGTGCCGTTTGACAGCGTCAGCTACGATCCGAAACGCCACCCGAGGCTCATGTCTTATGACTGCGACACCGCCGCAGGCCGCATCGTCGCGGGCGGGCTGATGTCCCTGTTTGAAGCCCTGCCGAAACAGACACCGGCGCAGGTGCGCGAGGCATTGCCCATTGCAGGCGGACTGATACAGGGCCTGATCAACCACGCAAGGCCCAGCGAATTTGCGATGACGGCGATCAACGCCACACGGGCGGCATCCATGCATCGCTACGTGCGCGCCAATCTGCGGGACCCCGATCTCGATGCGCAGAAGCTTCAGGTTGCATTCAATGCGTCTCGCGCCACTGTCTATCGCGCATTTGAGCCAGTCGGCGGCGTAGCCAAATTCATCCAGGATGAGCGATTGATGGCCGCATGCCGTGAGTTGGGCGGTGCGACGCGGCAGCGTGGCCTCGTTCGCCGAATATCAGAACGCTATTGCTTTTCAGATCAGGGCAGCTTCTCGAAAGCCTTCCGACGGCTTCACGGAATGCCCCCCAGCGATGTCGCCAATAGCGTGATGAGAGACGGTGACAGGTCGGAAACCTGAACATCGCGGCAATGCATGTTCGATAGCAGGCGCCAACGGTCGGCCTTCAGGTTCGGCGACGCGCGGTGCGCAATGAACCTTTGATTTCTGTACCGGCCACTTGCCACGGCAGTTATGTGACCTTGCGTTAGACGCTCGAAAGACCCCAAAATTGGGAGATTATTGCCGATCCGCGGCAGTGGCAGGCGCTACCGGCTTGGCAACCATTCGTTAGCCGAACGCACAGTTTTAAATTCCCCCGCACCTTGGCTGTCCTGTATACACGGGGGATGAAAAACAGACGGAACCGCCACCCGCGCTATCAAGTCGGCCGTCCGGTCAGCCTGCTGATCGGCAACAATGGCTGCCGTGTGTTCTGCGAACTCAAGGACATGAGCCTGACGGGCGCAAGGCTGGCATCGGTTCCGTTGAGATACATGCCGCAGACGTTCAAGATCCTGATCACCGGCGAGAACGTGGCACTGCCATGCAAGCTGCGCTGGATCGAGGGAACAGAGGTGGGTGTCCAGTTCACCGGCGATCCTGACTACCTGCACAACATCTATGACACGCATCATCCCGTGCCGACGGTGCCGCACGAGCCGCAGCCCGCTGTCGCGGCATTCAAGGCGGTCGAAGGTTAAGGCGGGCTCCCGGAAAGTCAGCGGTAAATCATCAATCGTCTTGCCCCTGCGCGCCAGCCGGTTGCGAAGATGCCTGGCAATGGCAGCCATGAACTATAATGCCGTTCAGCACAAAAACTGTTGCCGGTAGTGACATGGTCTGACATATTCCGCAGCGTAAGTTCATGATTTACATGTGCTTACTGTTAGTTCATGTACCAGAAGGGCGCATACGGCAGATATTTCACTGGGGGGCAGACTGATGTTGATCCCGCCATCGAAAAGATCTCCAATGCCATATTCACCAATCACTGCAATGCCCAGGCACGGTCTGCTGATGCTGACCGGCCTCTGGCTGATCGCACCTGTGGCTTTGAACCCGGCAGTTGCCGGAGCACAGAGCCAACCGGAGGCCGCGGTGCATCAAAACACCAATGCCAGCGGCACCGTCGGTCGTGCCAGCCCCCACCTGCGCCTGGCCAAGGTCATCGTACTCAAGAATGAGTTGCGCGAAAGAGCGGGCAGTGATGACTTGTCGCAGCAGTCGGTGGCGCCAAGACTACAGTCGAGGATCAAGAAGAACTCCCAGTTTGCCGCATTTGTGAAACTGGTACGGGCAACTTCGAAGCGGCAATACACCGCCGAAGAACTGCAAAAACTCTATCTCAAATTCAAGGCCTGGTCATACCAGCGCAACAAGCAAGACCGGTGACGCCACGTCGGGCAACAGCATGAGTTCAATCGAACCAAGGTGCTATCTGTGTTTTCGGTGAAAGAGGCAACACGTTCGTTAGCTATGGACCGCGAGCAACTGGCGGAGAGAAAGGGATTCGAACCCTTGATACGGTTACCCGCATACACGCGTTCCAGGCGTGCGCCTTCAACCACTCGGCCACCTCTCCGGCTCTGGCGGGAACATACACATTAGTGGTTGAAGATCAAGCCGGTGCATCACACAAATGTAACCGCCTGATCCACTTGCAAGTTGGCCCGCGTATGACAACATAGGCAGCTATCCAAGAGTGCACGCAAAAGGAGCACGCTCATGTTCGGTTTCGCCCGCAAGAAGCTCGAGATACCATCGGCGGAAGAGGCACTTCCCGGCCGCGACATGCCGATACCGACGTCGGCCAGACACTTGGTCAACGGCAATCCGCTTAAAGGTCCCTATCCGGCCGGCCACGAAATCGCCTATCTGGCCTTCGGCTGCTATTGGGGCAGCGAGCGGGAATTCTGGATCAGGCCCGGCGTGTGGGTGACCGCGGTCGGCAACATCGGCGGCACCACCCCGAACCCGACCTATGAAGAAGTGTGCTCCGGCCAGACCGGGCATGCCGAGGCGGTGCTGGTGGTGTTCGATCCCAAGATCGTCTCCTACGAGCAGATCCTGAAGTATTTCTGGGAAGCGCACGACCCGACGCAGGGCATGCGCCAGGGCAACGATGTCGGCACCCAGTACCGCTCCGGCATTTACTGGGTCGGCGACGCCCAGCGCGACGCAGCGCTGGCCTCAAAGGCGGCCTACCAGAAGGCACTGGACGCCAGGGGCTTCGGTTCGATCACGACGGAAGTGCGCGAAGCGACCGAGTTCTACTTTGCCGAGAGCTATCACCAGCAATACCTGGCGAAAAACCCGAACGGCTATTGCGGCCTCGCCGGCACCGGCGTGACCTGTCCGATCGGCGTTGGCGTCGAGGCATAATGCTGGTCGAACAACTTGTCCGCCTTCGGCGGGTCGTTCTCCGATCCAGAAACGCTGTCGAGTTTTCGTCATCCAAGTGAAGGCAGCGATCCAATACCATTGCAAACTAAGTATCCGTTGATAGATGGATTCCCGCTTTCGCGGGAATGACAATGATATTGGACGGTTGTTCGGGGTCGGAGAACAACCCGCGCGAAGGGCGGACAGGTTGTTCGACCAACAACAAAGCGCAGCCGTTAGGCTACTTGCGTGAGCGCAATAAGTGCTACCCTCTCAGGGTGGCCCCGGTTGCCTTGGTGACGCCGGCAATGATTGCCTTTGATACGGCGTCGATCTCCTCATCGGTCAGGGTCTTGTCCCTGGGCTGCAGCGTGACCTCGATGGCGAGCGAACGCTTACCGTCGCCGAGATTGCCGCCCTCGAACACGTCGAACACCGACACATCCGACACCAGCACTTTCTCCGCACCGCGCGCGGCGCGCAACAGCTTGTCGGCCGGCACGTCAGCGTCGATGACAAAGGCAAAGTCGCGCTTCACCGGCAGCAGATCGGAGGCATCCAGGGGCGGGCGGGCAGCCCGTGACGACTTGGGTTCCGGAATGGCATCCAGGTTCATTTCGAACGCAACCAGCGGACCTTTCACGTCCATGGCGTCGAGCACGCGCGGGTGCACCTCGCCGAACCAGCCGAGCTGGTTCTTCGGACCCAGTTGCACAGTGCCGGACCGGCCCGGGTGGAACCAGGACGGCGCGCCCTGCACCACCTGAACGCTGGCGACCGGCGCCCCGCCAACCGCCAGTGCTGCCAGCAGGTCGGCCTTGGCGTCGAACGCGTCCACATTGCGGGCCTTGTCGCCCCAGTGGCGCGGGCCGGTCTGGCCGCGCCGGACACCCGAGGCGCGCAAGGTTTCATCCTGCGGCTGGTCGCCGGCATAGACCTGACCCACCTCGAACAGGCCGACCTGGGCCTGGCCCCGATCGACATTGCGGCCGGTTGCCGCCACCAGGTTGGGGATCAGCGACGGCCGCATGTCGGACAGCTCAACCGAAATCGGATTGGCCAGCTTGAGTTCCGGCTGGCCACCGCCGAACAGCTCGGCCTGGGCGGCCGGCAGGAACGACCAGGTGACCGCCTCGTTAAGGCCGCGGCCGGCCAGCGCCCGGCGGGCCGCCAGCATGCGTTTCTGGCGCGTTGTCAGCACCGGTTTCGCAACCGCGTGCGTGCGCTGCATGGGTTCCGAGCGCACCTGGTCCAATCCGTAGATGCGGCAAACCTCCTCGACCAGATCCGCTTCGCCGTGAACATCCGGCCGCCAGCTTGGCACCTGACATGACAACACATCGCCCTTGTCGACAACCCCGAAGCCAAGCGCAGTCAGGATTTCCACCTGCCTGGTTTCCGGCACATCGATGCCGCCGAGCGACCTGACGCGGGTCTTGCGCAGGTCGTAGGACCGGGTGTTCAAGGGTGCAGACCCGGCGATGACAAGTTCGGACGGCTCGCCGCCGCACAGGTCCATGATCAATCTGGTGGCAAGCTGGGCACCGGCCTCGACAAAGGCAGGATCGACACCGCGCTCAAAGCGATAGCGCGCATCGGTGATGACGTTGAGCTTGCGGCCGGTGGCAGCGGTGCGCACCGGGTCAAAGTAGGCTGCCTCGATGAACACATCGGTGGTGTTTTCATCGCAACCGGACACTTCACCGCCGATGATGCCGGCAATGCCTTCTGCTCCATTGTCGTCGGCAATCACCGTCATGGTCTCATCCAGCGTGTACTCCTTGCCATCCAGCGCCAGCAGTTTCTCGCCCGGCTCAGCCATGCGGGCATGCACAGTGCCGTGCACCTTGTTCGCGTCGAACACGTGCAATGGGCGGCCGAAGCCGAAGGTGACATAGTTGGTGATATCGACCAGCGCCGAGATCGGGCGCAGGCCTATGGCCAGCAGCCAGCGCTGCAGCCAGTCCGGCGACGGGCCGTTCTTCACGCCCCTGATGTGGCGGCCGACAAACATCGAACATGGCAGCGGGTCCTCACCATCGAAACGCAGATCGACGCCGATGGGAGACTTGTAGCTGCCTGGAATGTCCGGCACGTCGAGCGGCTTCAGCGTGCCAAGGCCTTTTGCCGCCAGGTCACGCGCAATGCCGTAAACGCCCAGTGCATCGGGCCGGTTCGGGGTAATGGCGACATCGATCACCGGATCATCAAGACCCAGCGCTTCAGCCGCGCTCATCCCGATGGGGAAGTCTTCCGCCAGATCGATGATGCCGTCATGCGCGTCGGAAATCATCAGTTCGCGCTCCGAACACAGCATGCCGGCGCTTTCGACACCGCGAATGGTGCCGACTTCAAGATCGACGCCGGTGCCGGGCACATGGGTGCCGGGCGCTGCGAACACGCCGACAAGCCCGGTGCGTGCATTGGGCGCACCGCACACCACCTGCACCAGGCCGTCTTTCGTTTCCACGTCGCACACACGCAAACGGTCGGCATTGGGGTGCTGTCGCGCCTCTTTCACCTTGCAGATGGTGAACGCAGCCAGCGCAGATGCCTGGTCTTCCACACCCTCCACCTCAAG
>JBCCVY010000260.1:0-5585 GCA_039194725.1 Pseudomonadota bacterium | reverse complement strand
GGAGACACCGAGGATTTGTTCCTGCAACCCAAGACCTCGCAATGCTTGTCCTATGTCACGGGGCACTATGGGTGAGGCTGCGAAATTCATTTTCAGCCCTTGAAACACAAGAGAAGCACATGCCCCAAACCAGATACCAGGCAGTATTCACCGGTGTGACTTCAGAACGGTCCGCGGCGTATGAGTTCGAGGCGGATGCCGAACTGTTCAACTCAAAGCCGCACGATGTCCTGACAACAGCGCAGGAAAGCATTGAAACTGCCAACTTTGCCGAACACCATGATTATGAGATTCACGCGGTGTCCAGAAATAGCGATCGCGACACGGTGGTTGGCATCGGATATCTTGTCTCCGGCAAGGGCGAAGTCCCCTTCACCATTCTTGTGTCAAAGCCGTGACCCTGCCTCCCCGACACTAGGTGTTCCACTCGTTCGTATCGTGATCCGGATGCTGCTGGTTGACCAGCCTTGAGATGTCCTCCGGCGTGCGGTCGTCAGCGGTTGAGTGGCCGGGCAGGGTGGTGATCCGGCTGAACCAGCACACCTTGCTCTCAATGCCGACCTCGTCCACTGGCGGTGCGGCGTCCGGCGTGTCGAGCGATCCGACGGTGATTTCATAATTCACGTCACCGGCTTCATACATGTAAAGCGGCGTGCCGCACCGGGCACAGAAGCCCCTCACCGTCACCGGCGTTGAGGCAAACTCGGCCGCTTTGCCGCGGGTCCATTGCAAGCTGTCCATGGGTGTTGTCAGCAGCACCATGCCGAAGTTGCCGCCGGCCTTCTGGCACATGCGGCAGTGGCAGATACCGGAGTGGCCCAATGGCCCGGTTATCCGATAGCGCACCGCGCCGCACTGGCAGCCGCCTGACCAGGTA
Source organism: Pseudomonadota bacterium (assembly GCA_039194725.1). Lineage (GTDB taxonomy): Bacteria > Pseudomonadota > Alphaproteobacteria > Rhizobiales > Aestuariivirgaceae > Anderseniella. The sequence goes on along the minus strand of JBCCVY010000260.1, from coordinate 4,708 downwards.
TCAGGCATCGGGAGGCGGCGATGTGCGCTGCCACACCACCGGGAACCAGTCCTCTGGCAGGGCATCACCCATGTTCAGGTCAAGGCCCATCTCGTCGAAAGGCGGTGACACGGCATGGGAGCGGGCGACATAGCGGCAATCCTCGCCGATAAATCGAAAGCTCACTGCGCGTCGTCGGGTGCCGGAGTTGTTTGGCGGCGCGTTGTGCAGGGTATGATAGTCGAAGGCAACGGCGTCACCCGGTTGCAGATCCCAGGCACGCAGGTCTTCTGCCTGCTCGTCTTCGTCGATGTCGGGGAAGGGGTGATAGACCGACGTGTCGCCTTCCAGCGGTTCCAGAGTCTTGAAACGGCGCGGCACGTAGGTCACCGACCCCTTGTGGCTGCCGGCGATGAAATGCGGGCACACGGCCTTTGACACCGGATCAAGTGGCACCCAGATAGACACTGTCTTGCTGCCGTCCAGGCAGTAATAGGGCAGGTCCTGATGCCATGGCGTCGGATCGGTGGTGCCGGGCTCCTTGACCAGCACGTGTTCATGAAACAATTGCGTGCGCGATGCGCCCATCAGCTCCCCGGCGATGGCGCCGAGCGGACCCTGGTCGCAGACATCCTTGTAGGCCGATATGCGCTGCCAGTTGACATAATCGCCGAAATACGCACCCGGCTTGCCTTCTTCAGTGTGATTTTTGCCGTAAGGGCCGGGGTTTAACATGTTTTCCTCAATCGCCGTCGCAAGCCGGTTGCGCCAGTCGGCAGGAATGATATTGCGCAACACACATACGCCGTCGCGGCTGAAGTCATCACGGGTCTGGGCTGAAATCGGGCTCATGCTGGCCTCCGCTTGCTCATCTCGAAGCTGCAGCATGCCTCAAGCTGCAGGCGACGGCAATCTGCGCCAGTGCTCGGCATGGCGATTATCTGGTTCGCCGCACAATGCAGATCACCGAACGGGCCCGCAGCGACGTGCAGATGTCGGCTGCCTGCTTCCGGCTCGTTGCGCCGATGCGGGCGGAATAACGCCGCCGGGCGCCCATGCTCAGGTTCCTGACCGGTATGATCATGGGTGTCCTGGTTCGAAGGTCAGCCGGAAACTTCTTGCGGATGCGGTTGAAAGTGCGAACCGCGGTGCTGCGGGAAAAACTCTCAGAAATCAGCACGCCCCAGGGCTGACGGCCGGCCGATTTGGCCGCCAGCCGAATGCGCCCGGGCTTGCGCACGAGTTCCGGACAGGCGCCGGAAAACGATTTCCCGCCACCGATCTTCGGAATCGGGTGCCGGGCATCGGGTTTGCGCCATGCTTCCGCAGCGCGGCCGGTAATGGAAGCCACATAGTTTTCGGTCTCCAGCGGAATCCCGCCACCGGAAATGAAGCGCGAAGCTGCACCTTCGCCGGCATTGTAGGCAACGGCCGCCAGTCCAAGGTTTCCGAACCGAACTTTCAGGTGGGCGAGGAAATCGATCGAGGCTGTCAGCGCGGCAGCCGGGTCATAGGGATTTTCCAGGCCGCGGCGCTTTGCCGTGCCGGGAATGAACTGGGCAATGCCTTCGGCACCGGCCGGAGACACGGCATTGGGCGAGAACCGGCTTTCTGCATTGATCAGGCGGGCGATGAAGTGCGGGTCGATACCGCGCCAGCGGGCGCGGTTTTCGATCAGCCGGCAGACATCGCGGGCAAACGTCGCTTCAGCGATGGTCAGCGGAGCCCGCACCGGCTTCACCCCGGTCTTGACCGGCCGGGCTGAAGCGGTGGAGGTAATGCAGGCGGCGAGCAGCAGTACCGTGAGCCGGTCAGCCCATGGCCTTCTGCAGGTTGCGGTCGACGGCATCGAGGAAGCCCTGTGTGCTGAGCCACTTCTGGTCCGGTCCGATGAGGACGGCCAGGTCCTTGGTCATTTCGCCGCCCTCAACGGTATCGATGCAGACCTTCTCCAGCGTGTCTGCAAACGTCGCCAGGGCGGCATTGTCGTCCAGCTTGGCGCGATGGGCCAGGCCGCGGGTCCAGGCAAATATCGAGGCGATGGAGTTGGTTGAGGTCTCCTTGCCTTCCTGGTGCAGGCGATAATGGCGGGTCACGGTGCCGTGGGCAGCTTCGGCTTCGACGGTCTTGCCGTCGGGGGTCATCAGAACCGACGTCATCAGCCCCAGCGACCCGAAGCCCTGCGCCACGGTGTCGGACTGCACATCGCCGTCATAGTTCTTGCAAGCCCACACATAACCTCCCGACCACTTCATGGCCGAGGCCACCATGTCATCGATCAGGCGGTGCTCATAGGTGAGGCCGGCGTCGGCAAACTTGTCGGCAAACTCGGTGTCAAAGATGTCCTGGAAGATGTCCTTGAAGCGGCCGTCATAGGCTTTCATGATGGTGTTCTTGGTGCTGAGATACACCGGATAGCCAAGTGTTAGGCCGTAGTTCATCGAGGCGCGCGCGAAGTCGCGAATGGACTCGTCCAGGTTGTACATGGCCATGGCCACCCCGGAACCCGGCGCCTGGAACACCTCTCGTTCGATCACCTCGCCGTCGTCGCCTTCAAACTTGATGGTCAGCTTGCCCGCGGTCGGGAACTTGAAATCCGTGGCGCGATACTGGTCGCCGAATGCATGACGGCCAACCACGATGGGCTGGGTCCAGCCCGGCACCAGGCGCGGCACGTTCTGGCAAATGATCGGAGCGCGGAAGATGACGCCGCCTAGGATGTTGCGGATGGTGCCGTTTGGCGAGCGCCACATCTGCTTCAGGCCGAATTCCTCAACCCGCTGTTCATCCGGCGTGATGGTCGCGCATTTCACACCGACACCGTACTGCTTGATGGCTTCCGCTGCATCAATGGTGACCTGGTCGTCGGTTTCGTCGCGGTACTCGATGCCGAGGTCGTAGTATTTCAGGTCGATATCGAGATAGGGATGGATCAGCTTGTCCTTGATAAACTGCCATATGATGCGAGTCATCTCGTCGCCATCGAGTTCAACAACGGGATTGGCAACCTTGATCTTGGACATGAAAACTAAGCCTCGCTCTATAGGGGGTTGGTGCAGCGCACAACGGGAATATGGTGCGCGTCATAGCAAAGCAAACCGTCAAGAGCAAATATGACTGTAGTCTAATCGGGAATGTGCTGCTGCAACCGTCAGGCAGCGTGCAGGCGATCAATCCTTGTTGACAAACTGGATGCCGAGATCGCGCTCGTTTCGCCAGCAAACCTGGGCCGTCTGCGCGGTGTTCTCAGGCTGGATTGTCAACTCGAAGCACGACGGTACGGTGACGTCATCAGCGAGGCGCAGCCTGGCGCCGGCGGTTGTGAGATCCATGACTTCACATTCCAGGCCCCTTTCCTGGCCGGCAAAGACAACCAGTCCGTGCTGGTTGACCTCGGGCCGAGGTTCGCTGCGGTCATCATCTTCATCGGTGAACACTTCCTGCCGCTCGGCATCCGGCATCTCTTCGTTGATGGCAGGAATGTGTGGCTGCGCTTCCGACGTGTCCGCGTGTTGCACGGCATGCGACTGCTGTTCCACACTCTCGGCAGGAGCCGCAGCCCTAGAGGTGTTCAATGCCTTCACCCTGTCCAGCTGGTGAAGCATTCGCTGATGAAGATCGGTCGCCGTCATGTCAGTTCGCCAGTCCCAATTTTGGCATTTCCAGGCATAGTTATCGCTTATCATTGATGAAAACCGGGTAAATGAGTCTGACATCCGGGAACACTTGGCCGCAAGCCGAGTTCTCTGGTTGCCCGGGTGCGACATCACCCGTGACGCTCAGCTTTCATCCACTGCGTGTCAAAAACCTGCAATGTGTCCGATGACTTGTTTAGCAGGCTTGTATTTTTCAAGCTCTGGTGTATCGCATAGCCCACGATGATAAGTGCTCCGACAGACAGTTCCGACAAACCGGCCGTAATCCTGGTCAATCCGCAACTGGGGGAAAACATCGGCACGGCAGCGCGCGCCATGGCCAATTTTGCGCTGGGCGAACTGCATATTGTCGAACCGCGGGACGGCTGGCCAAACGAGCGCGCGCTCAGCGCCTCGTCCGGGGCTGTGCAGATCATCGAGCAGGCCGTGTTGCATGACACTTGCGAGCAGGCGCTGGAGGCGTTCAACCGGGTCTATGCCACCACGGCCCGCCCGCGCGGCATGACCAAGCAGGTCATGACACCGGAGGAGGCTGCTGCAGACATGCACACGCGCGTGCGCCAAGGCGAACGGGTTGCGGTGATGTTCGGCCGCGAGCGCTGGGGGCTCAACAATGACGAGGTGTCGCTAGCGGACGTGATCGTCACAGCTCCCGTGGATCCGGAGTTTGCCTCGATCAACATTGCCCAGGCGGTGTTGCTGGTCGGCTACGAATGGTACAAGCCCATTGCGGCCACGCTTGGCATGGGCACCGGCGAGCTGCCCGCAATGATCGGGTCGGGCCTGAAAGTCAGAGGCGAGGAAGGGCTGGCCAGCAAGAAAGACCTGCACGGGTTTTTCGACCACCTTGAAGCCGAGCTGGAAACGTCGGGCTTTTTCAAGTCGCCGGCCATGCGCCCCGGCATGATGCGCAACCTGCGCAACATGTTCCAGCGCATCGAGCTCAGCCTGCAGGAGGTCAGGACGCTGCGCGGTGTCATTGCGTCGCTGACCAGGACCCACCTGCGCCCGCGCAAGACCGATGACGAGGCTGGCGGATGAGCAGTCGTCGGGCGCGCATTCTGGTTTTTGAT
>JBCCVY010000259.1:0-5654 GCA_039194725.1 Pseudomonadota bacterium | reverse complement strand
CTCCGCCCCGATCTCAAGGTCGTGCAGTTCAGGGGCAATGTGCAGACACGGCTGCGCAAGCTGGAAGAAGGCGTTGCCGCCGCTACGTTCCTGGCCTGTGCCGGATTGAACAGGCTCGGTATGGCCGATCTCATGACCAGCGCCATTGACCCCGACATCATGCTGCCTGCCGTTGCCCAAGGCGCCATAGGTATCGAAATCGCATCGGCCAATGACCGTTCGCGCGCCTTGCTGCAACCGCTCAACCACCGCGACACCAGCATCTGCATTGCGGCAGAGCGCGCCTTCCTGAAAGAGCTCGACGGGTCCTGCCGCACCCCGCTGGCCGGTCATGCGACCCTGGCTGGAGATGTTGTGTCATTCAATGCCATGGCGCTTACGCTGGACGGGCAAAAAGTGTTTACCGCCGGCCGCACCGGCAAGGCAGACGATGCCGGCAGGATGGGACTTGATGCGGCTGAGGAGATCAGGACACTGGCCGGTACAGACCTGGTGTCGTGATGCATCTGATCGTCACCAGACCGCGTGCAGATGCCGACAAGCTGAAATCCCGGCTGCAGGCCAACGGCCATACTGTGACGGTGCTGCCGCTGCTGACCATCGAGATTGACGACAGGATCTCAATTCCCGACACGGCGTGGCAGGCCATCGCGGTGACCAGCGCCAATGCCCTGAGAGCGCTGCAAAGCATCGGCATTCCGGACAGGCTCAAGGCAGTTCCCGTGTTTGCGGTCGGACCGGCATCTGCCAGGCTGGCCGACGAGCTCGGGTTTGCAGATGTCCGGCAGGCCACGGGCGACATGATCGCGCTGCGGGACCTGATGAAACAGGACCTGAAACCGGAAGCAGCACCGATACTCTACCTGACAGGCAAGGTCCGGTCCGGCGATCTTGCGGCAGATCTGCACTCGGACGGCTTCAGCGTGCAACGGGTTGAACTTTACGAGGCTGTCGCTGCAACCCAGTTTCCGGCCCGCGCCAAACAGGTCGTCGGCACGGGCAAGGCCGATGGCGTCTTGCTGTATTCAGCACGAACCGCCGATATCTGGCTGCAACTGGTCGGGCAATCGGATTTGCAGGCCGAAGCGGCCAAACTGACACACTTTTGCCTGTCACAGGCCGTGGCTGAAAGAGTCCGGTCCGGACTTGGCCGCAAGGTTTCAATTGTCATACCCGGCAATCCCGATGATGATAGTATGCTGGACGCTATTGAAGACACGGCAGCAACTCAATCCAACGAAACAGCTACGCCGGGGAAAGACGCAACCATGGCAAATCGAAAAACACCGTCGCGCAAAGCCAAGAAGCCGACGCGTCCAACCGTGATTGATGCCAAGGCTACGGAAGTCAAATCTGACGAGACCGAAAAGCAGACCGCCTCCCAGACAAGCAAATCAACGGCTGCAGCCAGCCAGGCGGCACCAAACGAGACAGGCGAAAAGGCCAAGCCGGCGGAACAGGCCAAAACCACCGGTACTGACAAAGGCACCGCAAAGGACGCATCGAAAGACAAGCCTGCCGGCAGCAAGCCGACAGGCGCTGCAGCGCCCGGCAAAAAACCGGCCAGCAAGAGCAAGCTCATTACCGGCGCCCTTGTGGCGACACTGCTGGCCGGTGTTGCAGTCGGCGGCTATCTTTACCGTGAACACGGCGCACGGCTGTTTGGCAGCACCGCCCCGGCGATCGATGTCGGTGCCATTGAAGGTCAGGCGCTGGAGGCAATCGGCACCGCGAAGTCAGCGTCTGAGGCCGCCAACACGGCGCTGGCCCAGTCCAAGGAGCTGTCCGACAAGATCACCGGGCTGGAGCAGCAACTTGCCGAGGCCCGAACATCAACTGCCGCGCCGGACGCTGACACTTTGGCAACCATCAGTTCGGCTTCGGAACTGGCCAGTGCCGCAAAATCCGAAGTCACAGCCTTGTCGGCAAGGGCAGGCGACATCGAAACCGGTCTGGCAGATGTCCGCAATGCGGTTGAAGGCCTCAAGACAGCACTGCAGGCGGCGGCAGACAGCGGCGGCGGCGCTGAGCAGGCGGAAGTGAATCTGAAATTCGAGGAACTGGCCAAGCGCATATCCAAGCTGGAGACGGCCACCGCCCAGCCGGCCGACGACAAGCTCGCCGGCGAGGTCAGCGCTCTTCGCGACCAGCTCAGCGCCGCGAATGGGCGCATGGAAAGGCTGGAAGGCCAGCTCGCGGAGGCCATCGCTGCCGCCAGGGCCCCGGCACCCGCCGCACTCCAGCAACCGGCTGTCGATACGAGCGCAATCGCCGCTCAACTGGCAGTAATGTCGGAGGCGGTCAATCAGGGCAAACCCTATCAGGCCGAGTTGAGCGCGCTCGAGGAAACTGCAAGCCTGACGCTCAATCTGCCGGCACTTTCAGCCAACGCGGCGACCGGCATCAAACCTGTTGCTGAGTTGAAAAACGATCTGGCTGCGCTGCAGACCGAACTCGGTGCGGCAGCATCTGAAGGCGCGGCCGCAGAGGCCCCGTCAGGATGGTGGAGCACATTGACCGGCAAGCTGTCGTCCGTGGTCAAGGTCCGCAAGATTGACGGCAGCAGCAACTGGTCGGACCACGTGGCATCCGCTGTGGCGGCGATGGATTCAGGCGGACTTGCCGCCGCCATCAGCGCGCTCGACGCCGGCGGTGCATCTGCACCGGAACCGGTCACCGCCTGGATCGTTTCCGCCCGCAAGCGCCTGGGCGCCAACGACGAGCTGCAGCGGCTTCCACAAATCATCCTGGGCCGCCTGCCGGCTCCGGCTCAATAGTCCACGGCGAGGTTTACCCCATGATTTCTTTGCTGGTTCGCTTTGTCCTGCTGATCATTGTTGCGGCCCTGTTTGCCTGGATGGCCGACCAGCCGGGAGATCTGAAGCTGCGCTGGCTCGGCTATGAACTGGAGACCTCGCTGATGGCGGCAGCAGTCATTCTGGCCGGCCTGATCCTTGTTGTGTGGATCATCTGGTCGCTGCTGATGTGGTTGCTGGACCGGCCGGGCGCATTCGGCGGCTGGTTCAAGTCACGCCGCCAGCGCAAGGGCAAGCAGGCCCTGTCGAGCGGGCTGATCGCGGTCGCATCCGGTGACAGCGATGCCGCCCAGACCCATGCCAGAACCGCCGCCGCCATCATTGGCGACGACCCGATGGTCAAGCTGCTGGACGCCCAGGCCGCCCAGTTGCGCGGCGACAATGCGCGCGTGCGGCAGTTGTTTGAGGAGATGGCCGAACAGCCCGAAACCCGCCTGCTCGGACTGCGCGGGCTGCACACCGACGCGGTACGCCAGTCGGACATGACGCGCGCCCGCGCGCTTGCAGAAGAGGCGGTGCGCCTCAACCCGAAAGTGTCCTGGGCCGGCAAGGCGGTGCTGTCGTACCAGTCGACCAACGAGGACTGGGCAGCCATCTCGCGCACCATCGACATTCAGAAATCAGCAGCGCTGATCGACAGGTCGGCGGCCAACCTGAAGCATGCTGTGGTGCTGACGGCACAGGCCATCGAGGCCGAGGGCAAGAATGACGAAGACGCCTACGACCTGGCTTTGCGGGCCCACAAGCTCGACCCCTCTTTGGTGCCGGCAGCGGTGATCGCGGCGCGCCATGCCACCAAAGCCGGCAGTTTGCGCAAGGCAGCCAGGATCATTGAGAAGACCTGGAACCTGACCCCGCACCCGGACCTGGCCGATGCCTACAGCCACGTCCGCAGCGGCGATTCCGCCCTGGACCGGCTCAAGCGCATCAAGTCGCTGGTTGCCAAGTCCGGCGGCATCGAGGGCGCGGTAGCGCTGGCCACCGCGGCCATCGACGCGCTGGAATGGAAGACAGCACGCGAGGCGTTGAGCGCCTATGCCCATGACCGCCCGCAAGCCCGCATTTGCGGGCTGATGGCCGAGATCGAAGAAGGCGAATTCGGCGACAAGGGCCGCGCCCGTGAATGGCTGGCGCGGGCCGTGCGGGCGCCGCGCGATCCGGCGTGGACCGCCGACGGGCATATTTCCAGGACCTGGTTGCCGGTATCGCCGGTATCCGGCGAGCTTGGCGGGTTCAAGTGGAAGGTGCCTGTCGAGGGCATCGCCTACGAGGAACCGGAGGTGGAGGTCGGCGACGATGCAGATGCGGTCCCCGGAGACGATGCCATCGCGATCACCACACCGCAAACACCGGATGAGCCGGAAGAGATAAAGGAAGAAGAGGTGGTTGCCTCCAAGACCGATGAACCGGTCGAGGACGTCGCCACCGAAGCGGATGAAGTGATGGAGGTCGTCGAGGAAAAACCCGTCGAAGACCCAGAGGACGAACCGGCCCAGGAGCCTGAGCAAAAGGCCGAAGAAGACGGAGAGGAAAGGCCGGCCGAGAAGCCCGAGGCTGAACCGCGCGCACCGGATAGCGAAAGCAGGCAAAAGGCAGACGAACCGGCAGACCCGCCGGAACCGGACAATACCGCTGCGGAAGCAGAAAAAACCGGCAAGAGCAGTGCCAGGGGCCGAGAAGAGGCATCCGTCTTCGCCCGCCAGCCCGATGATCCGGGCCCGGAGGCCGACGCAAGCAGGAAGCCGGAAAAGACCTGGCTTTGAGTGTTGAAAGATCAACCGCTTCGCGCTATTGGTCGCGCACGAACATTCAGGTCACATGCCGCAATAGCTCAGTTGGTAGAGCGGTACATTCGTAATGTATAGGTCGGGGGTTCGAATCCCTCTTGCGGCACCATTCTTCTCGGATGGAGCTCCAGTCACCCCAGGAGCACCGGAAAATCCGCCAGTGTTGCGGTGCGCGAGCTGAATTTTTACGCCACGAACATTCACAGCGCAGAATTCCGTGCCCCACATGTCCGCTTTCGCGGCAAAGCGGTCGTGATCCGCATTTCCGTGGAGCGTCTGCTGTTGGTCCGAAACAAACATATGCCCAAATGAAAAGCGGCCCACCAGGGCCGCCTTTTATTCACGGGTGATGGATGATCAGGACAGCGCCTTTTTGCGCCGCCAGCCCATAAAGCCGAAGAAACCGAGCGCTGACATCAGGAGCGGCAGTGCCGCAGGGATCGGAACGCCCGGAATATTTTGGTTCGGGTCCAGAGCAATGTCTAAATTGATATCGCCCTGGCGGCCCAAGAGGTTGCTGATTGCATCGGCAATACCGTCACCTCCGCAATAAGTCGTTGTGCAGCCGTTATTGACGTTGCTGATCGAAAACCAGTGCGCAAGGCCGCGGTTCTGGTTTTTGTTGTTAGGGCCTTCCGTGGTCAGCGGCGCTGAACCATATTGAACTGCGGCAGTTCCATCCAATGGCTTTGCCTCGACGGTAAGCACCAACCCGTCCAATGCGCCGATTCCCGTCAAGGTGCCGCCTGTGAGGTAAGTGTACGCGATATCAGGGCCGGGCGCAGAACCATTCTCGGATTTGAACGTGGGTGTAAAGCCAGCCGCGCTAAGGTCGTATTCGAAGTCGACTACGAATCCAGTGGCCCCGAATCCTGCTGATTGCGACAAGACCGTTCCGTCCAGGCCACCAACTCCAGCTGCATCAATCTCAAATGTTCCGGCCGGTGAGAAGTCGAAATCCGATCCGAGTCCACCTCCGATGCCGTTTTTGATCCAGAGACTGTGATCAGCACCATTTCCAACTGCCGACGTCGCTAGGAAAGTCGCTGCT
>JBCCVY010000258.1:0-5656 GCA_039194725.1 Pseudomonadota bacterium | reverse complement strand
GTTTCGGCGCGCTGCCGCCGAAATTGCTGATGATCTTTATGTTATTGAGGATGCAGGTGTTGATGCAGGCTTGCAGGTAGCCGACCGCCCGTTCAGCCTGCCTGCGGCGACCGCGCTCGCTCTGCGCCAGGGCAAGTGTGCGTTCTGCCAGGCATTCGAAGATCAGATACCTGTGGCCTTCAAACAGGGTCAGCGACTGGGCCGCGATTTCGCCCAGTTCACGCCGGTCGTTTGAAAACCCGGCCCCAGCCGCAATGTGTACGTCGCCCAAAGTCCTGTCCCAGAATCATGTGAACTCCATGACCGCGTCGCATGATACAGGGATTCTGATCCGGGTATGAAAGCGAAAATGCAGGTGCAGGCAGCTGCGTCACATCGCTGTAACATATCCCCGGCAATTACCAGCATGCGAGGCGGGCAGATTTCTCCAGAATTGTCAGGGCTTGCGGTATCGGTGAATGGACGTGCCGTTTTGAAAGTCAGAACATTCAAGTGAAAGAAAAATCCGCAAAAAAATGTTCATTTGAAAATATCTGATGCGCGCATGAAAGTTCTGTGTCACGATCAAACCGGAGGGAGAGGCATAAATGCATGATATGCAATTGTCCGAACGGCAGGTCGAGATTGCGGAACTGGTGCGTGAGCACGGGTTTTTGACCGTCGAGAAGCTGGCTGGACATTTCGGCTTGACCACGCAGACCATCAGGCGCGACCTGAATGCCGTGTGTGATCACAATCTGGCCCGCCGCCGCCATGGCGGCATCGAGAGTTCCGTCAAATCGGAAAACATTGCTTATGAGTCGCGCCAGATACTGGCCCGCCGTGCCAAACTGGCCATTGGCCGCGAGGTGGCGCGTCATGTTCCAAACGGATCTTCCCTGGCTTTCAGCATCGGCACTACGCCCCAGGTTGCCGCCGAGGCCCTGCTCAAACACGACAGCCTGCGGGTGTTCACCAACAATCTCAACATCGCCATGCTGTGCTGCAGCAATCTGACATTTGAGGTCAATATCGCCGGTGGCAGGTTGCGCAACACCGACCGTGATGTTCTGGGCAAGGGCATGGAGAGTTTCCTGTCGTCCTACATGGTGGATATCGGCATCTACGGTGTTGCCGGCGTTGCCGCAGACGGTACGTTGCTCGATTTTTACGAAGAAGAGGTCCGGGCCCGCAATCTCATTCGTGAAAACAGCCGCGAAACCTTCCTGGTGCTTGATCATACGAAGTTCGAACGGGTTGCCCATGTGCGCGGCGGCAATGTTGGCGAGGCAACCAAGGTGTTCTGCAATGCCCGACCACCGGAGAACATTCTGAACATACTGGCCGCTTCCGGCACCGAACTGATCGTGTGTGGCGAAGGGGCGGTGGCATGAACGGCATCGGCATAAGCAATCTGGTCAAGCAGTGGGATGATGTTCGAGCTGTCGATGATGTGTCATTTCAGGTGCCGCAGGGCCGCCTGACCGTGCTGCTCGGCCCGTCCGGGTGTGGAAAATCAACCATATTGCGGATGATTGCCGGGCTCGAAGACGCCAGCGCCGGTGAAATTCTGATCGATGGGCGTGATGTGACCCGTGAAGACCCGTCCAAGCGCGGTGTGTCGATGGTGTTCCAGTCCTACGCATTGTTTCCGCATCTCAGTGTAAGGGAGAACATTCTGTTCGGATTGAAGGTTCGCCGCGTACCGGCTGCCGAGCAGCAGAAGCGGCTGGCCGAGGCCGCCGCCATGGTGGGGCTCGAACACCTGCTGGACCGCAAGCCGGCCAATTTGTCCGGCGGTCAGCGTCAGCGGGTCGCGCTGTCGCGCACCATCGTCGCCAATCAGCCGGTGTGCCTGATGGATGAGCCACTGTCGAACCTGGATGCCAAGCTCAGGGCCGAAATGCGCGACGAGATTTGTGCTTTGCAGCGCAAGCTGGCGCTGACCATGGTGTATGTGACCCATGATCAGATCGAAGCCATGTCCATGGCCGACCAAGTGGTGTTGTTGAAGAACGGCAAGGTCGAGCAGACCGGCACCCCCGGTGATCTCTATGAAACACCGCGCACTACATTTGCCGCCGGTTTTCTGGGGATGCCGCCGATGAATGTGCTGCGCGTTGACCAGATTTCAAGTGCTGGCGAACTGAAGGGCGCAGTGCCCGACGCAGCGCCGGATTGGATGCTCGGCATTCGCCCGGAACATATTCGCATCGCGGACAAAGGGCTGCCGGTCGACGTCGCCTCAACCGATTACATGGGGGCAGAAACGGTACTGCGTCTACGTCATGCTGATCAGGTTGTGATGGCGCGAATTCATGGCCGTCCGGCCGTGGCGGCGGGCGACAAGCTGAACATCGCCTGGGCGGCAGACGACATACATGTGTTTGACGAGACGGGAGTAAGGCGGGGAAGCCCGGACACTTCGGTGTCACCGCCGGCATAGCGGAAATGATGTGCCGGCAACTGCAACAGGATCAGCACTGCTGGTCCGCTGACTAAGAGAGAAACGGAGAGGAGTCGTGACTAATGTTTAAATCCATCACCAGGACAATCGCCGGCGTCGTCGCTGCCGCTTGTCTGTCTATGCTGGCAGCAGGCCTGTCGGGCGCTGCTTATGCCAAAACCAAACTGACAATGTACTATCCCGTGGCTGTCGGCGGGCCACTGACCAAGATTGTCGACGGCATGGTCGCCGATTTCATGAAACAGAACCCGGACATCGAGGTGAACGCCATCTATGCCGGCAATTACAATGATGCCCGCATCAAGGCGTTGGCGGCGCTCAACAGTGGCCAGCCGGCCCAGCTTTCGGTCATGTTCTCGATCGACCTGTATGAACTTATCGAACAGGATGCCATCGTGGCTTTTGATGATGTGGTTCAAACGGATGAGGAAAAGGCCTGGCTGAAATCGTTCTACCCGACCTTGATGGAAAACGGCACCACCGGCGGCAAGACCTGGGGCATTCCGTTCCAGCGTTCGACCATTGTGATGTACTACAACAAGGATGCATTCAAGGCCGCCGGCCTGGACCCTGAAAAGGCACCGGAAACCTGGGACGAACTGGTTGCCGCCGGCAAGAAGCTGACCAAGTCGGACGGCTCGCAGTGGGGCATGATGATCCCGTCGACCGGCTATCCGTACTGGATGTTTGGCGCGCTTGCCATGCAGAACGACCAGGTGCTGATGAACGGCGCCGGCAACGAGACCAATTTTGCTGCGCCGGCAACAATTGAAGCCCTGCAGTTCTGGAAGGACCTTGGTGCCAAGCACAAGGTGATGCCGGAAGGCACCATCGAATGGGGCACACTGCGCAAGAACTTCCTGGAAGGCAAAACTGCCATCATGTGGCACTCCACCGGCAATCTGACCACGGTCAAGAAGAAGGCCGGATTTGACTTCGGTGTCGCCATGCTGCCGGCCAACAAGCGCCGCGGCACACCGACCGGTGGCGGCAACTTCTACATCTTCAAGAAGACCTCGCCTGAAGAGCGTTCGGCTTCCATGAAGCTGATCAAGTTCATGACCAGCCCGGAACAATCTGCAAGTTGGTCCATGCAGACTGGCTATATGGGGATCAGCCAGGCAGCCTACGACACCAGTGAGTTGCAGGACTACGTCAAGGGTTTCCCTTACGCAGCAGTGGCGCGCGACCAGTTGAACTATGCAACCGCCGAACTGTCGACCTATGAGACGGGCCGGGTGCGCAAGTCACTGGACGATGCCATTCAGGCAGCGCTGACCGGCAGCAAGTCTGCCGAAGATGCGCTGAAGGAAGCTCAGGCAACCGCCGATCGCTTGCTCAAGCCTTATCGCTGATATTTGACAAACTGGACACAGGGCGCATTCACGCGCGTCCTGTGCCCCCCGTGCCGAACTGGAATCGGAACTGGTTGAATGCATCTGTCGCGAGACACAATGAGACACGTGCACGGTTGGCTTCTGCTGACCCCGGCCGCCATTCTGCTGGTGTCGTTTACCCACTATCCGACCATTGCGACGATCATCAACAGCTTCTTCTCCAAGGGCAATTCCGTACGCCCGTCGCGGTTCATCGGGCTCAGCAACTACGAATCCATGACCCAGGATCCGATATTCTGGAAAGTGCTGTTCAACAATATGTGGTTTGCGGTGGGGACAATTCCGACCTCCATCGCGCTGGCCATCATCATGGCGCTGGCGGTCAACCGTGCCATGCCAGGCCGGTCGTTCGTGCGCATGGCGTACTTTACGCCAACCATTCTGCCGATGATCGCAGTTGCCAATATCTGGCTGTTTTTCTATTCGCCGGATATCGGTCTGATTGACCAGATCACCGGCTGGTTTGGTTTTTCCGGACACAACTGGCTCGGCGACCCCGATACTGTCCTGCCGGCCATCATCGTCATGACGGTCTGGAAAGAGGCCGGTTTCTTTATGATTTTCTATCTTGCGGCGCTGCAGCACATTCCGCCGGAATTAGGCGAGGCAGCCAGGCTCGAGGGCGCAACCCGCTGGTACTATTTCCGCCGGGTGGTGTTTCCGCTGCTGATGCCGACCACTCTGTTTGTACTTATCAACGCGGTGCTCAACTCATTCAAGCTCGTCGACCATCTGTTCGTGCTGACCAAGGGCGGGCCGGACAATGCCAGCAACCTGCTGCTTTATTACATTTTCGAAAATGCGTTTTCCTATTTCGATACCAACTATGCGGCCACGTTGACCGTGGTGTTGCTCGGCCTGTTGGCAGTCATGGCGCTGGCGCAGTTCTTCGTGCTTGACCGGCGGATACACTACCGATGACAAAAGCACCGTTGAAAAGCCGAAGCTATACGGAAACTCTGGAGATCATCGGTGCCTGGGTGCTGGCGATCCTGTGGATATCACCGTTGCTCTATGCTTTCTGGGCGGCGTTCCATCCAACCGAATATTCGACGAACTTTGACCTTCTCGCGCCGCTGACGCTGGACAATTTCCGTGAGGCACTGTCGCAGGCGCCGTTCCTGCGCTACGGCATCAATACGTTCCTGTTGGTAACCATGCTGTTGGCGGCTCAGTTGGTGGTGGGCACGCTTGCCGCCTACGCCTTTGCGCGCTTTCAGTTCTTCGGCAGCAATGTGGCATTCGGGCTGGTTCTGGTTCAGCTGATGATCACGCCGGAGATCCTGATCGTCGAAAACTATTCCACCCTGGCCAAGCTGGGTTTCGTCGACACCATCACCGGCATCGGCCTGCCTTACATGGCCAGTGCGTTCGGCATTTTCCTGCTCCGGCAGGCGTTCAAGTCGACACCAAAGGAGCTGGAAGATGCCGCCCGGCTGGAAGGTTGCGGCCTGTTCGGCATCCTGATGCGGGTCTATGTGCCGCTGGCCCGACCCACCTACCTGGCCTTCGGGCTGGTGTCCATCAGTCACCACTGGAACAATTTCCTGTGGCCGCTGGTCATTACCAATTCGGTCGAAACCCGCCCATTGACGGTCGGGCTTGGTATTTTCGGGGCCCCGGAATCCGGTGTCGACTGGTCAATTGTTTCAGCCGCCACCTTGCTGTCGGTTGCGCCGCTGCTGATCGCCTTCCTGCTGTTCCAGCGGCAATTTGTGCAGTCGTTCATGTATGCGGGCATCAAATGACCGCGATTGCCTCCTGGAACATCCAGAACGGCAAGGGCGCGGACGGGTTTGTGTCTCTGCCGCGC
>JBCCVY010000257.1:0-5658 GCA_039194725.1 Pseudomonadota bacterium | reverse complement strand
TCCTGTCGTGCATGTACATCAACGATGCCCTGCACCCCAGCCACTAAACGATTTTACCAACCTTTCAACTACATCACTCAAACGGGAGTTTTTTCAAATGGAACCTGAAGCAGCAAAACTGATCGGCGCAGGTATCGCCGCTGTTGCAATGGCCGGCGCCGGTGTCGGTATCGGTAACATCTTCGGCAGCTATCTGCAGGGCGCGCTTCGCAACCCGGCAGCAGCAGACAGCCAGCGCACCAACCTGTTCATCGGCTTCGCGCTTGCAGAAGCAACCGGCCTGTTCGGCCTGCTGATCAGCTTCATCCTGCTGTTCGGCGTCTAATCATTCGTTACTGATCTCGCCGGCTAGCGGGTGTTCCGCGCCGGCGGATTTTGCGATTGAGACTGGCAAATCCACCTGCCGCCACTGTGGCGGTCAGACAGGAGACCGGCATCATGCCGCAACTTATCGTAGCAGATTTTCTGCCCCAGCTGATCTGGCTGGCGATCACATTCGGAGCGCTGTATTACATCATCTCTCGTCTGGCGATCCCGAAGATCGGCAGCGCGATTGAACAGCGCCACGGACGCATCGCAGCCGATATCGCCGAAGCCTCACGGCTGAAGGAAGATACGGAAAAGGCTATTGAGACCTATGAAGCGGCCCTGGCTGAAGCGCGCGCCAATGCCCACGCCATCGTCAGCGAGAACCGGGCCCAGATGACCGCTGAAATCAACAAGGAGGCTGCCGCACTTGACGAGCGGCTGGCAAAGCAACTGGCGGAAGCGGAAGTTTCCATTGCCAAGACACGTGACGCCGCCATGGCGCAGGTGACCGGCATCGCCCAGGATACCACCGAGGCCATCGTTACCGAGCTCCTCGGCAAGAAGCCGACAAAAGCAGCTGTTGCGTCGGCCGTTTCATCAGCGGCGAAGGGTTAGGTGCGATCATGTTAAGTCAACCTGATTTCTGGGTCGGTGTCTCCTTCGTCCTGTTTATTGTGCTGCTGGTCTACCTGAAAGTACCAGGCATGGCCGCCAAGGCCCTGGATGAGCGTGCCGAGGCCATTCAGAAGGAGCTCGATGAAGCACAACGCCTGCGTGAAGAGGCACAGGCGGTTCTGGCCGACTATGAGCGCAAGAAGATCGAAGCCGAAGCAGATGCTGAGAAGATCGTAGCGCAGGCCAAGCGCGAGGCTGAAATCTATGGCGAGGAGGCCCGGCGCAAGATGCAGGAGCAGATCGAGCGCCGCAGCCGCCTGGCCGAGCAGAAGATTGCCCAGGCAGAAGCATCGGCCATCAAGGATGTGCGGGCTGCGGCGGCAGACCTGGCCGTTGAAGCCGCCAGCCAGGTGCTCGGAGCCCAGGTCAAGGGTGCCACGGCATCGAACCTGATCGATGAGTCCATTGCGGCGGTTCGCAAGCAGCTGAACTAAACATAGCTGCCGATACTGAATCCCAAACCCCCGGCCCTTTTCCAGGTACGGGGGTTTGTCTTATACTGACCGGCAAATCTTGCGGTCTGCGACCAGAGGTAAACTTGACATTAGTGCCTGTGACCTCCCATGTACGCCAACACAACGTCCTTGCTTCGAAACGGAACCCAGTGGCCATGACCAACCAGCTTCCCGACCTGAAAGTCTACCTCGCGGCGCCGCGCGGCTTCTGTGCCGGCGTGGTGCGCGCAATCGACATTGTTGAACGTGCCCTGGAGCTGCACGGCAAACCGGTGTATGTGCGCCATGAGATCGTGCACAACAAATATGTGGTGGAAGACCTCAAACAGAAAGGCGCCATCTTCGTAGAAGAACTGGACGAAGTGCCCGACGGCGACCGTCCGGTGATCTTTTCCGCCCACGGCGTGCCGAAATCCGTGCCGGAAGCCGCCAAGTCCCGCAACATGTTCTTCCTGGATGCAACCTGCCCGCTGGTCTCCAAGGTACACATGGAGGCATCACGCCACTTCCAGGACGGTTACGAAATCGTGCTGATCGGCCATGCCGGCCATCCGGAAGTCATCGGCACCATGGGGCAGCTGCCTGACGGTGCCATCACCCTGGTTGAAGACGAAGCAGACGTTGCGGCGTTCACGCCGAAGGATGCCGACAAGCTGGCCTATATCACCCAGACCACGCTGTCCGTCGACGACACCCGCGGCATCATCGCAGCCTTGGAGAAAAAGTTCCCGAGCATTCACGGACCGCACAAGGAAGACATCTGTTACGCGACGACCAACCGCCAGGAATCGGTCAAGTCAATTGCCGACAAATGCGACATGGTGCTGGTTGTCGGCGCACCCAACAGTTCCAATTCACAGCGCCTGGTCGAAGTTGCCCAGACCGCCGGATGCGGCCGCTCAATGCTGGTACAACGGGCGTCGGAAATTGACTGGTCCGTCATGGACGGCATCAAGACCCTGGGCATCACCGCCGGCGCGTCGGCGCCGGAAGTGCTGGTCAACGAGGTGGTCGATGCATTCCGCGAGCGCTTCAATGTCAGCGTTGAAACCGTCAAGACCAAGGACGAGAACGTCGAATTCAAACTGCCCCGGCAATTGCGCCGTGAAGGCGAGCCGGGCGCGCCCGTGCGCGCTGCCTCTTAAATTCGGCAGACGAGGCTTGCGGCCACTTGACTGACGTCACCATCTACACAGACGGCGCCTGCTCGGGCAATCCCGGACCGGGCGGCTGGGGCGCCATTCTGGTGCACGGCGAAACCCGCAAGGAACTGTCGGGCGGCGAAAGCGAAACCACCAACAACCGGATGGAACTGCAGGCGGCCATCGAGGCGCTGAACGCGCTGAAACGGCCGTGCAAAGTCGCACTGTACACAGACTCTGTCTATGTCCGCGATGGCATCACCAAGTGGATCAAGGGCTGGCAGCGCAATGGCTGGCGCACGGCGGCGAAGAAGCCGGTGAAAAATGCCGAACTATGGCAGGAACTGCAGGCTGCCCTGCAGCCGCACGACATCGACTGGCACTGGGTAAAGGGCCATGCCGGCCATCCGGAAAACGAACGTGCCGACGAGCTGGCCCGCGCCGGAATGGCACCTTACAAATAAAAACCCGCAACTGATGCGGGTTTTGGATTTTCGCGTTAGATTGAAGCCTGTTACAGGGCGGCAAGGATCTTTTCTGCGCTGGATGCTTCGGCCGAACTCGGCACGTCTTCCAAGTTGAGCACGGCAACCACTCCGTCATCAACCAGCATGGCATAGCGTTGCGAGCGGATGCCCAGCCCCAGACCCGAGGCATCCAGTTCCATACCGATTGCCTTGGTGAAATCCGCGCTGCCGTCGGCCAGGAATGTAACCGCATCCTTGGCACCGGACTGGTCGGCCCAGGCATTGAGAACAAACACGTCGTTGACGGACACGCAGGCGATGGTGTCGACCCCTTTGGCCTTCAGGTCTGCGGCATGGGTGACGAACCCCGGCAGATGCTTCATGTGGCAGGTGGGTGTGAACGCGCCGGGCACGGCAAACAGCACGACCTTGCGGCCGGCAAACACATCCGCGGTGCTCATCTGGGTCGGACCTTCCGCAGTCATGGTCGTGAAGGTTGCGTCGGGCAGCTTGTCGCCAACAGAAATGCTCATGGATCACTCACTTGATTAGAGAAGAATGGAAACGTTGAGGGTATTCAGATCACGCGCCTAGGTCTACTGCAGCACACCTTCGTGGACAAGGCCCGTATCGCCGTCTGCAATGGTCAGCCGAACGGCTTTTCCGGCCAGTGAAACGGCTTCGCCATAGCTGTCTACTGCGATCCGCCACGTGCCGGCATTGCCGGACTGACTGATCAGTTCAGGTTTGCGAAAGTAGGAATCACTCGCCGCTTCGACAAAAATGTCCGCTTCAGCCGGTGACTTGATGCCGGTCATTGATATTTCCAGCGCGCGCTTGCCACCGACATCGACCTGTTTGAGCGACGTGACCTCAAGCCGGCCGGTTTCGGGTTTGACCGGCACCGCCGCACGCGCGACCCTGAGGCGAAACTTGTCGGCGACCGATACAGTGCTCGCCTCCACGTCAACCTGAACCGCGGCTTGCACCGGCACACAGATGTCGTTGCACACGGCATAGAAAATCTTCAGATCAAGCCGTGCCGGTTTGGACGGATCTTTCGGCGTCACATCGACGGGAAACACCACTTCCGTCTTGTAGCCGATGCCTTCGCCGTTTTCGTCGGTAAACCGATGCGGCAACGGCATCATCACGCTGGTGCTCGCGACATTTTCAGATCCCGACCAGTCGAAGCTGGGCGGCACCCCGCCGTCGCCCGGCACACGCCAGTAGGTCTTCCACCCCTTTTGCATGGTGATATGGACACCGCTGCGCCAGACATCGCCCTGCTTTCCGGCATTCAGCAGCCGCAGGGAGGAGTAAGGCGAAGAATACTCGCGCGTTGGCTGATCACCGGCAATCGCGGTCGTCGATACGGGCGCCAAGGCTGCGCTGAGCACTGTTGCCAGAACAATGTTTCGGGCTGTTTTCATGGCTCCGTTCTAGCAGTAAATCCGGCAGCGCTGCCATTAAACCACTATCAAATTTATGCGAGAACTTGCACTTCGACATTTGCCCGAAGCTTGCCGCAGGTGCTATTCTGTTGATCAGTGCACCAATTTGGGGTCAGGAGCCGGATGACTGAGCAATATCTCGACGGCAAGATGTTGATTGCAATGCCCGGCATCGGAGATGACCGGTTCGAACGGGCCGTCATATTCGTGTGCGCCCATTCCAAGGACGGCGCCATGGGCCTGGTGGTCAACCACGAGGTCGACAGCCTGTCTTTCGGCGGCCTCCTGGAGCGTCTGGACCTGGTCGACAACGACAACGCAATTCGCCTGCCGGAAAGCATTGCTTCGACCCGGGTCCTGCAGGGCGGGCCGGTGGAGACCAGCCGTGGATTTGTGCTGCACTCACGGGATTATTTCAGCGCTGAGAGCACCCTGGGTGTCGACAGCAATATCGGTCTGACGGCAACACTGGATGTCTTGCGGGCCATAGCGCGCGGCGAAGGCCCGCGCAAGTCGCTGCTGGCATTGGGCTATACAGGCTGGGGACCGGGCCAACTGGAAAGCGAGATCCGCCAAAACGGATGGCTGCACTGTGAAGCCGATGAAGGACTACTGTTCGACAGCGACCTGGACGCAAAATACCAGTCCGCGCTGGCTCGCATCGGGGTCAGCGAAGCCATGTTGTCAGGCGGCCATTTCGGCAACGCCTGAGGCTTCAATTCGCCCCGCGCGGTCGAACCGGGTCGGGTCAACATGATCGCAATTTCAGCTGACTGAAAACCGTGCTAGGCCGCGTTGGTGCCCTTGGTCTTTTTCGCGGTGCTGCGCTTTTTCCGGGCGGCGGTCTTTTTTGCAGGCTGCTTTTTGGCCGCCCTGGTTTTCTTGGTCTTTGCAGGTGCTTTCGGCTTGCAGGTCTGCTCAGCTTCTGTCTCGTCGGACTTGGCATCGGCAGCCGCTTTTTCCGGCTTAGCCGCTTGCTGTTTCTCAGTCGACGCTTTGGCCGCTGTCTGTTTCTCAGCGGTTGGACTGGCTGCCGGCTCTTTTTCAGCAGTCGGTTTGGCCACCGTCTGTTTCTCAGCAGCCGGCTTGGCCGCCGTCTCTTTTTCAGCAACCGGTTTGGCTGCCGCCTGTTTCTCAGCTGCCGGTTTGGCCGCCG
>JBCCVY010000256.1:0-5674 GCA_039194725.1 Pseudomonadota bacterium | reverse complement strand
GGGTTGGAGAAAAGCCCTTTGTAGACGCTTTCATTGCAGGCGCCAGGGACCTTTTGGGGGTGGCCCTGATCATCGGCCTGGCACGCGGCATCGTGGTGATCATGGATGCCGGCAAGATAACCGACACGATCCTGCACTGGGGCGAGCAGGCAATTCAGGGCCTGTCGGCGATTGCCTTCATCAACGGTGTGTTTGTTGTCGAAGTGCTGATGTCGTTCCTGGTGCCGTCGACATCCGGCCTCGCGGTGCTCAGCATGCCGATCCTGGCGCCGCTGGCCGATTTCGCCGGTGTCGGCCGCGAACTCGTGGTCACCGCATACCAGTCCGCCTCCGGCCTGGTGAACCTGATTACGCCGACATCAGCCGTGGTTGTCGGCGCTCTCGCCATTGGCCGGATTTCCTATGACAAATGGCTGAAGTTCGTCTGGCCGCTGTTGCTCATTCTGACCGTTATGGTGGTTGCAGCCCTGAGCGTCACAGCCATGCAAGGCGGTGCAGCATGACTTTCGCCCCCGGAGTTCACTCGGAAGTCGGCAAGCTGCGTACCGTTCTGGTTTGCCGGCCCGGTCTTGCGCATGAGCGGCTGACGCCCGCCAATTGCGACGCTCTTCTGTTTGATGATGTGTTCTGGGTGCAGCAGGCCAAGGCGGATCACCACGACTTCTGCGCCAAGATTGCCGATCGCGGTGTCGAGGTGCTGGAACTGCATGACCTGTTGTCGGAAACGGTCGCGCATGAGCCTGCACGAACCTGGCTCCTCGACCGGCGGGTGACGGAAGACCATGTCGGCATCGGCATGATGTCGGAACTGCGCGGTTGGCTGGATGAGCTTCCCGGCGCCGACCTGGCGCGATACCTCATCGGCGGCGTTGCGGTGCAGGACCTGCCATTCAAGCCGGAAGGCATGTTCGGCCCTTATCTGGGCCCTGACGGGTTTGTGTTGCCACCGCTGCCAAACACGATTTTCACCCGCGACACCAGTTGCTGGATTTATGGCGGCGTCACTCTCAATCCGATGCACTGGCCGGCGCGTCAGCTCGAAACCCTGCTGATGGATGCCGTGTACCGGTTTCATCCCAGGTTCAATGATGCCGAGTTCAACGTCTGGTGGGGCGACGGCGAAGCCGGTCGGGCACCGGCCAGCCTGGAAGGCGGCGATGTCATGCCCCTCGGCGACGGAGTTGTGTTGATCGGCATGGGCGAACGCAGCACACCGCAATCGGTAGGCCAGGTGGCCCGCGCTCTGTTTGAAGCGGAAACTGCCGATCGCGTTGTCGCGTGCCAGATGCCCAAGTCACGCGCCGCCATGCATCTGGATACGGTGTTTTCGTTTTGTGACCACGACCTGGTGACCAGCTTTGTTGAAGTGGCGAATGAAATCACCTGCTACAGCCTGCGGCCCGGCAGCAAGCCGGGCGAAGTTGATTGCCGGCAGGAAATCAAGTCGCTGTTCGAAGTGGCCGCTGAAGCCATTGGGGTCAACAAGCTGCATGTGATCGCCACGGGCGGCGACAGCTTCGAGCAGGCCCGCGAACAATGGGACGACGGCAACAATGTCGTCGCGCTCGAACCCGGCGTGGTGGTGGCCTACGACCGCAATGTGTTTACCAACACACAGCTGCGCAAGGCGGGCGTCGAGGTGATTACCATACGCGGCGCAGAGCTTGGCCGCGGCCGTGGCGGTGGTCACTGCATGACCTGCCCAATAGTCCGTGATCCGTTGTAACAGCAAAGGGATTCATACCATGTCAGTCAGTCTCAAAGACCGCAGTTTCCTGACACTTCGTGATTTTACGCCAGACGAGATCAGCCACCTGATCGAGCTGGCGATGGACCTGAAATCAACCAAGCGGGCCGGCATCGAGCGCCAGCGGCTTGAAGGCAAGGAGATAGCGCTGATCTTCGAAAAGGACTCCACGCGCACCAGGGTGGGGTTCGAGGTGGCAGCCTATGATCAGGGTGCGCACGTGACCTATCTGGGGCCATCGGGCACGCAGATCGGTCACAAGGAGACCATGAAGGACACCGCTCGTGTGCTGGGCCGGGTTTACGATGCAATCGAGTATCGCGGATTTGGACAGGCGACGGCGGAGCAATTGGCCAAGCATGCCGGTGTTCCGGTTTACAACGGCCTGACAGATGAATTTCATCCGACACAGGTGCTGGCGGACCTTCTGACCATTCGCGAGCACAGCGGAAAGCCGTACTCGAAAGTCGCGCTGTGTTTTCTCGGTGATGCCGGCAACAATATGGGTGACAGCCTGCTGATCGGCGGCGCCAAGATGGGCATGGACATCCGTCTGGGCGCGCCCAAATCCTGCTGGCCGGTCCAGGAGATCATTGATGAGGCCGAAGCCATAGCGACGGATACCGGCGCGCGCATTACGATCACAGAAGATGTAGCCGAGGCGGTGAACGCCTGCGACTTCATCTACACCGATGTCTGGCTTTCCATGGGTGAGGCAAAGGAGAAATGGGCCAAGCGGATAGAGCTGCTCAAGCCGTACCAGGTAAATGCCGCCGTGATGAAGCAGACTGGTAATCCGGATGTGAAGTTCATGCACTGCCTGCCGGCCTTTCACAACACCGAGACCACGGTCGGCAAGGAGATACACCAGCAGTTCGGCCTCGATGCCATGGAAGTCACTGAAGACGTGTTTGAGTCTGAGAACTCCATTGTGTTTGACCAGGCGGAGAACCGCATGCACACGATCAAGGCGGTTCTCGTCGCGACACTGGGAGAATGATCTTGTGAAAGTGATCGTGGCCCTTGGCGGCAATGCCCTGTTGCGCAGGGGCGAGCCAATGACATCTGAGAACCAGCGCGAAAACGTCAAGCGGGCGGCGGCGTCGATCGCGAAGCTGGTTACATCCGGTCACCAGGTCACGGTCACCCACGGCAACGGGCCGCAGATCGGCCTGCTGGCCCTGCAGGCTGCGGCTTACGATGCGGACAGCGCCTTTCCGCTCGACCTTCTGGGGGCGGAAACCGAAGGCATGATCGGATACCTAATCGAACAGGAGCTGGAGAACGCGCTGGGCCAGGGGCACAAGGTTGCAACCTTGCTGACCCAGGTCGAGGTGGATGCCCGCGATCCGGCATTCAACAACCCGACCAAACCGGTGGGGCCGGTCTATGAAGAGGCCGAAGCGCGCAGATTGGCTCAAGACAGAGGCTGGGCCGTCAAGGCCGACGGCGCGAAATTCAGGCGCGTGGTGCCATCACCAGAACCAAAGCACATTCCGGACACGGCAATCATAAGACTGCTGCTGGATCACGATGTCACCGTGATCTGTGCCGGCGGTGGCGGTATCCCGGTGGTGCGCCGGCGTGACGGTTCGCTTATCGGCGTTGAGGCGGTCATTGACAAGGACGCCGCAAGTTCCCTGCTGGCGAGCGACATTGAAACCGATGCGCTGCTGATGCTGACGGATGTCGACCGGGTGTACCTGAATTGGGATACGCCTGAACAGAAGGGTCTGGGCAAGGTGAGTCCCGCCGAATTGCAGCAGCACGAATTTGCCGCCGGATCCATGCAGCCCAAGGTCGATGCGGCGTGCCGGTTTGTGATGCAGACCGGCGGCATTGCCGGCATAGGACGGCTGGAAGATGCCGCCGACATTCTCGAAGGGCGGGCAGGGACACTGGTGTCGAGATCATGACGGTGAAAACGGCGACAATAGAGACTTTACCGGACCCGGATCACACTGAGGTAATCGCGTTTCTTTCAGACCCGGAGTCATATCCGGGCGCTGTACGCAGTATCGACGTGGTGGAAACCCACGCTGCCAGGGTGTTCCTGACCGGGAACGACGCCTTCAAGATCAAGAAGGCCGTCACACTGCCATACCTCGATTTCGGCACCCTGGAGCAACGCAAGACCGCCTGCGAGTACGAATTGCGGATCAATCAGCCGCATGCTCCGGAGATTTACCTGGATGTCATAGCCATCACCCGCGATGCAGATGGCGGGCTTGCATTCGACGGGTCCGGAAAGCCGGTGGAATGGGTCCTGCGCATGCGGCAGTTCCCGGACGACTCGCTGCTTGGCGACTTGATCAGGGACGACAGGCTGACTATTGAGTTTGCTGATTGCCTGGCCGATGAGATTGTCAGGTATCAGAGCGAAGCCCCGATGGTGCGTGATCAGGGGGCCGGCGCCAGAATGGTTGCGATCGTCGATGAACTTTGTTCAGCCTTCGATGAGGCGGCAGGCTTGCTGCCAACGCCGGACGTGCGCCGATTTGCGAAAGCTGCAAAGGCCACGCTGCACGCCTGCTGCGGCTTGCTGGATGAACGCGGCAGGCAGGGATATGTGCGCCGCTGTCACGGGGACCTTCACCTGTCGAACATCCTAGCCCTGAACGGCCGGCCGGTTCTGTTCGACGCCATAGAGTTCAATGATGAGATTGCAACCGTCGATGTCTTGTACGACCTGGCGTTTCTGCTGATGGATCTGGGCCATGTCGGGCAGTACGGCTATGCGAACCGCATTCTGAACCGCTATCTGTCGCGATCGGGGAACGAACATCATCTGTCAGGCCTGCAGGCACTGCCGCTGTTCATGGCATGTCGGGCAGGGGTGCGGGCCATGGTCGCCGTAACCCGGTTGCAGCAGTCATCCACAAACGGAAAACCCGGTGATGCTGCCGAGGACGCCAAAGCCTATCTCAGCCAGGCGAATGCCTACCTGATGTCTCCAAGACCGCGACTGATTGCCGTAGGTGGGCTGTCGGGAACCGGCAAGACCTCTCTGGCGCGGGCACTGGCGGCGCGACTGGTGCCGTGTCCCGGCGCCGTGCATTTGCGGACCGATGTTGAGCGCAAGCAATTGTTTGGTGTCGGTGAAACAACCAGGTTGCCGGCGGAGACCTACACCCGCAACGTCAGCGACGCGGTCTACGAACGTGTTCTCCGCAAGGCCGGCGTCACCTTGCAGACGGGCCATCCTGTCATCGTTGACGCGGTTTTCCTGGATCCGGCTGAGCGCTCCGCCATAGAGCAAATCGCTAACGACGCGGGAGTGCCATTTGCCGGCTTGTGGCTGGAAGCCGACGAAGAATGTCTTGTCGAGCGCGTCAGCAACCGCACGGGCGATGCATCCGATGCCACCGAAGCCGTGGTCCGGAAGCAGTCGGAGCGCTGCGCCGGACAGCTCAACTGGCACAGGATCAGTGCCGGCGGTGCGTTGGAAGAGACAATAAGCCGGTCGTTGGACGTGCTGTGATCCGATCAGCGAATCTCCATTGATGCAGGTCAATGAAGTCGGTCGTGAGGCCCCTCAAGGTGAGCCTCACAGCGCTCTAACGACATGCGCGCATGTTGGCCGCTGATTTCATCACTGTTTGTTGCCGGAGAGAGGAATGCGTCGGTTCAGAAAGATCCTGTATGTGCACGAGGAGAATTCGCCGATCGCCTTGGAGACCCTGCAGCTGGGGTTGAAAATTGCGGCTGACAGCGAAGGGCAGGTTGACCTGGTAACCGTTCTGGATCCGCCGGCGGTCACATTCGCCTCCAACATATCCATATTGCTGCAATCGCGCTGGATCAAAGAGTCGGAGGAACAGTTGCGACAGCTTGCCCAAGCGGCGAGCCCGGACAAGCAGTTCAATACAAGAGTCATCGAGGGCAGGCCGCATGTCCAAGTTGTGTGTGAAGTCCTGAGGCATGACT
>JBCCVY010000255.1:0-5677 GCA_039194725.1 Pseudomonadota bacterium | reverse complement strand
TGTAGCTTTCACCGCCTGTTTCGATCAGCTGTGACCGCCTGATTTCAAAGGCGTCATGCCGTTGCGAGATGGCAGGAATCCGGCCGATTCCTGCAATGAAAATTTGTTGCTCTGGCGTAAGAATCCCAATTACGCTATCATTGTGCCATGAAACCGCTGGCGTATCTGCTCATTTCAAGCCTGTTCATGCTGGCCGCGCCTGCAGCCAGCGCCGATCCCAACTGCCGTTGCCGTTTGTATGGCGAGTACTATGAACTCGGCACCACCTTGTGCATTCGCGGCAATCTCAGGCGTTGCGAGATGAACCTGAACAACACCTCGTGGAAGCAGATCGCGGATTTCTGCCCGCAGGCCGACCTGCAGCCGTCGCAGCAATCGAAACCACAGAAAAAGTTCGCCAAGATCACCGCTGAATGACCCGCACCGCACTTGTCTTCCGTCACATGGGTGACGATACCGGCGGCTGTTTCCCCGGCCTGCTGCGCGAGCGCGGTTTCGATGTCTCATTTCTCGAATGGCACAATGGCGAAACGCCCGGCAATCTGTCCGCCGTCGACCTGGTCGTTGTGCTGGGCGGCGCGCAACAGGTCTGGGAGGAAGACGACCATCCCTGGCTGGCGGAGGAGAAAGCCGTCATCCGCGATTGGGTGGACGTGCGCGCCAAGCCCTATATCGGCCTGTGCCTGGGCCATCAGTTGCTGGCTGATGCACTGGGCGGCGAAGTGGGCCACAGCGGCATCACGGAAGTGGGTGTCTGCAACGTTGCCTTCGATGAATCCGCACCGGTCACCGGCCGGCAGACCGTGACCCAATGGCATTCGGCGGAAGTAAAGCGCGCGCCCGCCGCAGCGGAAGTCCACGGCTCGTCAGACCTGTGCGCCATCCAGATGATGACAGTTGGCAGGCATGCCTACTCGACGCAGTTTCACCACGAATGGGACGCCGCCGCCGTGCGCGGCTGGTCGCCGTCCTGGCAGTCGGAAATGAACAAGACCGTCAAGTCTGACACCGGCTACGCCAGCTTTGTCGGCCATGTCGAGGCGGTGCAACCGCAACTCACCTCGCTGACCCGGTCCCTGTTCGACCGGTTCATGACGGCGCAGGGCTGGTAGAGAAAAGTTTATATCGCTCACGCAAGCAGGCTTCGCCTGCGTCTTTTTGTGGTCGAACAGCTTTCTTCGCTTCGCTCAGGCCGTTCTCCGACCCTGAACAACCGCAGTGATAAATTCCTCTCCGAGGCCCGTAAGGCCGAGGCAAGGCCGACTGGCCGCCGCGCGAAGCGCGCCCCCGCGGAGCGCAGCCGCACAGCGGCTGCTTGCGTGAGCGATACAAAACCCAGGACAAGCTGTTCGACCAACAAAACCTCCCCTCACCCGACCATCGCCGACCCAAGGTAATTGTAGGCCAGCGGCTTCGGTCCGCTGATGTAGCCTTCCGACATGTCCTCGATTTTCCATCCGGCCTGCTGGAGCAGGTTCGGTATCGGCCGGCCGGAGTGGCAGCCGCCGGCAATCCGTTTCCACAGCGGGTCGATGCGGGCCTGCCACTTGCGCACGCTCTCTTCCGGGGCAGCGCCATGCTCCAGGAACAACAGCCGTCCACCTGGTTTCACAATGCGTCGCATCTCCTGCAGCGCCGCCACCGCATCCGGTATCGTGCACAGCGAGTAGGTCACCAGAACCGTGTCTGCCGTGTGCCTGTCGAGCGGTATCTGTTCGCCGGAAAGCCCGACCCGTTCGACCGGAACCGAAGACAGCCGGACCCGCTTGCGGCCGGCCTTCCACATGTGCTCATCCGGGTCGATGCCGATCACCTTGGCGACCTTGCCCGCATCATAGTGCGGCAGGTTGTGGCCGGACCCGATGCCGACCTCGACCACCACGCCTTCCGCCTGCGGCACCAGCTTCCGGCGTTGATCGGTTATCTCCGACATTCCGCACAAACCGTTGATAAGACTCGGCATTATATGCCGATTGTAAAAGCCCATGACGAATTGCTCCATCGCGATGTTTGCTGGCAATTCATGTAGCGATCAATGAGGTGACGGCATGTGCAGCCCGTCACATGGCGGCACGCGGGCAATTGTGCGCTAGCAACCGGGTCCGGTGCCGAACAGTCGGCACCGCGAGGCATTGAGCAGCATGTCCGCCATCACCGCCTGGCCTTCGGCGGTCGGGTGGAAGAACCCGGACACGCCGGCCTGGTAGTGGTAGTCGATGGGCTGGCGCGGATTGCGCGCCAGCTGGTCGATGCGGCTCACATAGAACTGCATCAGCACGCTGTCATTGAAGGTCCTGAACCAGCGCTGCCGGGGCGCATAGGCCCGCATGTCGGCCGGGCTCACCGGCTCCCAGCCGCCACTGATCAGCTGCAGGGCCTTGAACGCATCCGACTTGCGTT
This sequence comes from Pseudomonadota bacterium, assembly GCA_039194725.1. Classification (GTDB taxonomy): domain Bacteria; phylum Pseudomonadota; class Alphaproteobacteria; order Rhizobiales; family Aestuariivirgaceae; genus Anderseniella. The sequence continues at coordinate 3,277 of JBCCVY010000255.1, read as the reverse complement.
GGCCGCGCGCGCACACGCCGTGACGGTCGAAGGCACCTGACCAGGCCAGCGCGTCCACCCAGGTCCAGCCGGTCCTGGCGACCGCCTGCTTCATCGCGTTGGTCAACTGCTTGCGGGCAAACAGCCTGTCATGCAGCTTGCGCAAACGGTCGTCGGACGTGGCAATGAAATGTTCCGAGTCGGCTCCTTCATTGACCGCTTCCGCCGAGCACACCCGCCCGGCCTCGTTACCCATGGGTCCCGGATAGGGCCCGGTCACAACTTTGTTGCGGTCGGTCAGGCCGAGCCGGTTTTCAATGGCCACGGCCAGCGACGCGTAACGCTTGGCCAGCCGGCACTGCAGGCCCGCCTCATCGTTCGAGCAGCCCACCAGGTCTTCCTTGCCGCGGGCCCGCTTCAGCATGGTGCCGGGTTTCTCGCCGCCCGACAGAAACCGGACCTGCCCGACCGCCGTTCCGGCCACGGCCCACTTCACCACATTGGCAAAGCCGATGTCATTGCCGCCGACGCTCAGCAGAACCAGGTCAGGTTTGCCGCGCCACGAACTGCATGCCTTGACCGGCCGGTCGGAGTTGGCCACGCCGTCGTCCGCACACAGGTCGCGGACGGCATGGTCGAGTTGCGACCAGTCAGCCTGTGCAACCGTGGTGGCGATGCCCTTCTTGACCCGGCCGTCGCGCAGCGTCTTGTCGGTGACCGGCTCCATGTGATCATTGTGGGTGTCGACCGAATTCATCACGTTGGCGATCGAGGCGCCGGAGCAGGCATAGCCGACATAGCTCACCACCGACTGCCGGTTCTCTGCGGCAAGCTGCATGGCGATGCGCTGCTGATGGGAATACACCGAGCGATGGCACGCCGGATCAAGCCAGCGCGGCAGGGTGCTGGGCTGTGGGCGCGCGGTGTCCGCCAGCGTGACCGACTTGGAATAGTTTGCCGGGTAGTCGGGATTGCCCTCGCCCGACCCGTAACTGTCGCCCAGGCCGACCACCAGGCGGCCCTCAACCTGCTGATACACGCCGGTCACCTGAGTCAGCATGCCGTTCGGGCTGGCAGGATCCAGCACCCGCGCCAGCATGGAAAACTGCGCGTTTACCGGTGCGGTCAGTTGTGCCGGCCGGGCACAGTCAACCTGCGTGACCGTGCGCCAGTCCTTGTCGGACCCGGTGTGGATGAACCATTCGCACTGCTTGCCGGCAAAAACGGCAGCGGCGGTGCCGTCCAGCGACGCCGATATGGTCACCTGCTGCGGAAACAGCCGCGATCCTTTCGCATCATCCGGTTTCAGGCAGCCGCCGCGCACCCGCCGCCTGCCGGTGTCCCAGCAGGTGAAGGCCTCCTTGCTGGCGGTGTAGGCCTGCGCCGCCCAACCGTCGTGACCGCCCTCGATGGCGCTTGCGGCCAGCCTGCGTTCGGCAAACAGGATCGGCCCGACCCACTCCCCATCGATCTTCTTGCGGCCAAACTCGTCACGCGGCGCATCGATGCCGGCAAATGCAGCATTGGCCGTCAGGTGCGGGGCAAAGAACGCCGGATCGGAAAAGAACCGGAACCGGTCCTCGACCTGCCAGACGATCTTGCCAAGGGGCGCGTCCTGCGCATGCGCCGGCAGGCACACGGCCACGGCCAGACCAAAAGCCAGAATTGCTGTCGAACGGGTTTTCATGGGCCACCAGTCATCCGAGAATTGTGGCACCGTGATGAACAGCAGGTGTGACACGCTGGCTGGCAAATGGTCTTGCCGGGCGGAGTGCCCGGGCGTTGATCCATCCCGTTGTTATCTGTCAGAATAAACAATGTCTGAAACTGACCCCGATCCCGATTGTTCCGGTTGGCAATCCGGCCCGGTCATCAAATGGCTGCTGGCTGAAGGCCGGTTGCTGTCGAATGTCGACGACACCGTAAGCCAGCTCGGCCAGAGGCTGCTGGCTGAAGGCGCGCCGTTATGGCGGCTGCGTCTGTCCATGCGAACCCTGCACCCGTTGATCACCGCGTTCAGTTCCGTGTGGGAAAGGGATGTGCAGCGGACCCAGCGTATTGAGACACCACACGGGCTTGAAGGCCGCTCCGGCTATATCGGCAGCCCGATGGAAATCATCAACCGCACCGGAGCCGCCTTCAGGAAGCGGCTTGCCGGAGAGCTTGAACCGTCCGACCACAGTGTGCTGCACGACCTCAAGGCAAGCGGCGGCACCGACTATTTCGGCCTGCCGATACGGTATTCCAGCGGCACCACGGCCAATATTGTCTTCACCACCGATGTCGCCGGCGGATTCAATGACACCGATATCGAGAAACTGACGGAGATCGCCGCCGTGCTGGCTCCGGTTGCCGAGGTGTTCAGCAGCAAGCGGATTGCGCTGGCGGTTGCCGAGGCCTATCTGGGCCCACGCACCGGCCGGCGGGTGCTGAACGGCCAGATCACCAGAGGCCATATCGACCGCATCAACGCTGCGATCCTGGTCAGCGACATCCGCGACTGGACCGGACTGAGCAGCCGCATGGCGACCGAGGACGCATTGGCGCTGGCCAATCAGTATTTTGAGATCGTCGCCGAGGCAGTCGAGGCAAACGGCGGTGAAATCCTCAAACTCATCGGTGACGGCGTGCTGGCCATTTTCCCCCTGGAAGAGACCGGCGGTTCGTCCCGCGATGCGTGCAGGAACGCCCTGGCAGCCGCGCGGCAGGCGCTGCAATCCCCGCACCGGTCTCCCGATCTGCGCTTCGGCATCGGATTGCACTTCGGAGAAGTTCTATATGGCAATATCGGCTCGACAACCCGGATAGACTTCACCGTGCTCGGCCAGGCGGTCAACATCGCCGCCCGCATCGAGGGGTTTTGCAGCCAGTATGAGACACCCTTGTTGTGTTCACGCGAGTTCGCCGATCAGACCGGGGAACCGGCAAGGGTCGTGGCGAACGAAACACTCAAAGGTTATGCTGACCAGTTCGAGATCCTCACGTGTTGAGCAGGCACAATCGCTTAAGGACGCAACGCAATGATCGATGATGAAACCATCGCCGCCTACAATCGTCAGGTTGAGGCTTATGCCGACCTGGTCGGCGAAACGCCACCAGACCCGCTTCTAGTGGCCTTTGCCCAACAGGTGAAGGCCGGCGGCCATGTTCTCGACCTGGGATGCGGGCCGGGCAAGGAGGCCGCCGAGCTACGCAGCCGTGGGTTCAGCGTCGACGCGGTCGATGCCTCGCCGGAAATGGTCAGGCTGGCCAACGAGACCCACAACATCGGTGCGCGTCAGGCAAGTTTTGACGACAT
>JBCCVY010000254.1:0-5687 GCA_039194725.1 Pseudomonadota bacterium | reverse complement strand
CGAAGAGGTTGTCGAGTTCCTTCGTGACCCACACAAGTTCCAGCGTCTGGGCGGCAAAATCCCCAAAGGCGCCCTGCTGGTCGGTCCGCCCGGCACCGGCAAGACCCTGCTGGCACGCGCCGTTGCCGGCGAAGCCAATGTGCCGTTCTTCACCATTTCGGGCTCGGACTTTGTAGAAATGTTCGTGGGTGTCGGCGCCAGCCGTGTCCGCGACATGTTCGAACAGGCCAAAAAAAATGCCCCCTGCATCATCTTCATTGACGAGATTGACGCGGTCGGCCGTCACCGCGGCGCAGGCCTTGGCGGTGGCAATGACGAGCGCGAACAGACGCTGAACCAGCTGCTCGTCGAGATGGACGGCTTTGAGGCCAACGAAGGCGTCATCCTGGTCGCGGCGACCAACCGTCCGGACGTTCTAGATCCGGCACTGCTGCGTCCGGGTCGTTTTGACCGGCAGATCGTGGTGCCAAATCCGGATGTGAAGGGCCGCGAAAAAATCCTGAAGGTTCACATGCGCAACGTGCCGCTGGCGCCGGATGTGAACGCCAAGACGATTGCACGTGGCACGCCCGGTTTTTCCGGGGCCGATCTGGCCAACCTGGTCAACGAGGCAGCCTTGCTAGCCGCCCGCCGCTCACGCCGGCTGGTGACGCAGTCTGACTTCGAAGACGCCAAGGACAAGGTGATGATGGGGGCGGAGCGCCGCTCCATGGCCATGAACGAGGAAGAAAAACGCCTCACTGCCTATCATGAAGGCGGCCATGCCATCGTGGCGATGAACGTGCCGGCGGCAGACCCGGTCCACAAGGCAACCATCATTCCGCGCGGCCGGGCGCTGGGCATGGTCATGCAATTGCCTGAAGGCGACCGCTATTCCATGAAGTTCAAGCAGATGACGTCCCGTCTGGCCATCATGATGGGCGGACGCGTGGCCGAGGAGCTGACCTTCGGCGCGGAAAACGTGACATCCGGCGCCCAGTCTGACATTGACCAGGCCACCAAGCTTGCCCGGGCGATGATTACCCAGTGGGGCTACTCGAAAGAACTCGGCATGGTGTCTTACGGCGACAACCAGGAAGAGGTGTTCCTCGGGCACTCTGTCGCCAGAACCCAGAATGTGTCGGAAGAAACGGCGCGCAAGATCGATGCTGAGATCAAGCGACTGGTGGATGACGGTTACAAGACGGCGCGCACCATCCTGACCAAGAAAAAGAAGGATCTCGAAGCCCTGGCACAGGGTCTGCTTGAATATGAAACCCTGACAGGCGACGAAATCACCGAATTGCTCAGGGGCAACCCGCCGTCGCGTGATGACGACGACAATGCCAAACCCAAGGCAAAGCCCGGATCATCGGTGCCGGTCACCAAGAAGAAAAAGGGTGATGAAGGTTCAGGCGAGCTTGAGCCGCAACCGCAAACCTGATTTTTCGGCAGACGCTGCAGCGGCCGGATGTTCCCAACGGGAAGGTCCGGCCGAATTTTGTAGGTTCGACATCAATCTCAATGCATCTAGCGCGGGGAGGCGGTCGTCCACATGACAAGTTTGTATGTCCGCCCGTCAGGGCTGGTGTATGGCCCGGATGCGGCATTGGCGATTGAGACAGGTGCAGGACTGCCCCTGGCCGGGGGCCGGGTTTGCTGGACCATGGCCATGGTCAGTGAAGATCGCGGTGCCAGCTGGACACCGCGCAAGACCGCGGCCCTGAAGGCGTCGCGCGATGTGGAAGTTGCTGACTGGGTAAGCCGGTTGAGCGCACCCCGGGGCCCCATTGCCGGGCTTGCGATGGATGCATGCCACATCATGGGCATAGTCAACACCACACCGGACAGCTTTTCAGACGGTGGCGTCAATGCAGATGCCGACACGGCGATTGAAAACGCCAGGGCCATGGCCCGGGACGGAGCGGTGCTGCTGGATGTCGGCGGCGAGTCCACCCGTCCGGGTTCAGATCCGGTCGATGGGACAGAGGAGTGGCGCCGGATTGAACCGGTGGTCACCGCGCTTGTCGCGGACGGGCTGAAGGTGTCCTGTGACACCCGCAAGGCGACAATCATGCAGAAGGTGACACAGGCCGGCGTTGCGATGATCAACGATGTCAGCGCGCTGACCTATGACGGCGAGGCGCTGAATGCCACGGCGGCCTCGGGCCTGCCGGTATGCCTGATGCATGCGCAGGGTGACCCCAAGACCATGCAGCAGAACCCTCAGTACGACAATGTCGTGCTGGACGTTTATGACTGGCTGCAGCGGCGCATTGATGCGGTCGCCGGGGCAGGCGTCCCGCGGCACCTGATTGTTGCCGACCCAGGCATCGGGTTCGGCAAGACCTTCGACCACAATCTTGAGCTTCTGGCTGGCCTGGCCCTGTTTCACGGTCTCGGCGTTCCGATCATGCTGGGGGCATCGCGCAAGGGGTTTATCGGGTCGGTAACCGGTGAGAAGGTTGCTGCCAGGCGGCAGACCGGTTCTGCCGCCGCCGCCTTGCTCGGTGCCATGTCCGGCGTCCAGTTCGTGCGCGTGCACGATGTGCCGGCAACACGCCATGCGCTCAGCATGTGGCAGGCGACGACCGCCCAGCATCCAGATTGATGACAGTTAACGCTTTGTTTAGGATTTGGGCGAAGATTGGACACATTGGACCTGATGCGGATATTCGACGGGGATTGTTGAATGGACAAGGAATTTTTCGGTACTGACGGGGTACGGGGCAAGGCCAACAGTTATCCGATGCGCGCAGACATGGTGTTGAAGATCGGCATGGCGGCCGGTGCCCTGTACAGGCGTGGCAACCACCGGCATCGCGTGGTGATCGGCAAGGACACCCGTCTTTCCGGCTATATGGTGGAACAGGCGCTCACTGCAGGGTTCCTGTCCACCGGCATGGACGTGTTTCTGTTCGGACCGGTCCCGACACCAGCAGTTGCCATGCTGACCCGGTCCATGCGGGCTGATCTCGGGGTCATGCTGTCGGCATCGCACAATCCGTACCACGACAACGGAATCAAGATATTCGGCCCGGACGGATACAAGCTTTCCGATGACCAGGAGAATGAAATTCAGAAACTGGTGCTGGCGCCCGATACGATTTCGCTGGCAGCGTCGGAACACATCGGACGCGCCAAGCGTATTGAAGATGCCCAGGCCCGGTACATCGAATTTGTCAAAAGCTCTTTTCCCAAGGACCTGACGCTCGACGGCCTGCGCATTGTCGTCGATTGTGCCAATGGCGCGTCCTATCAGGTCGCCCCAACGGCCTTGTGGGAACTGGGGGCCGAAGTGATTCCCATCAGCGTTGAACCGAACGGGTTCAACATCAACGATGAATGCGGTTCGACTCATCCGCAGAAAGTGGCCGAGCAGGTCAAGAAAATGCGCGCTGATGTCGGCATTTCGCTGGATGGCGATGCGGATCGCTGCATTCTGGTCGATGAAAACGGCAACGTCATCGACGGCGATCAGGTGATGGCGCTGATCGCGACCTCCTGGCACAAGCAGGGTTTGCTGCGCGGAAAGGGACTGGTTGCGACGGTGATGTCCAACCTGGGCCTGGAGCGCCTGATGGCCTCGCACAACCTGGCGCTCGAGCGCACCCGGGTGGGAGACCGCTATGTGGTGGAACGCATGCGTTCAGGCGGCTTCAACGTCGGCGGCGAGCAGTCGGGTCATGTTGTGCTGTCGGACTTCAACACAACCGGTGACGGGCTGGTCGCCGCGCTGCAGGTGCTGGCGGTGCTGGTGCAGAACGGCGGCTCGGTGAGCGACGTCTGCCGGATGTTCGATCCGGTGCCGCAAGTGCTGAAAAATGTCCGCTACGGCGCCGGCAAGCCGCTCGACCAGGATCCGGTCAAGAAGGCGATTGCCGCAGCAGAGGAAAAGCTCGGCACTTCAGGCAGGCTGCTCATCCGCAAATCCGGCACCGAACCGTTGATCCGCGTCATGGCGGAAGGCGACAACGCCGACATGGTGACCTCGGTGGTGGACGACATTGTTGCCGAAGTGCAGCGTCACGCCGCCTGACCGAAGGCTTCCAAGACAGCAAGAAATCCGCCTATTGCCCGGTAATCCTGTCGCGAAACCCCGGTTTTGTGCGGATATGCGGAGTTTTTTTGTGCCTGCGAAAAAACTGCAAACATGCTTAAGAGGTTCTTAAGCGGTTTGGTTAATTATCTCCATTGAAGGTTTGGCCCAGCGGGTGTCCGGAACACGAAACTGGGTTTGAACGGCGATTGGCAAGTTTGCTTCTGAAGACAAGGGAAGTGAACAGTGAATGGAGAGTAGAAATGATGGGTCGCACGCTGCTGAGAGTGTGTTTCGCTGCATTGGGGTTGGGCGTGGCTGGGGCCGCCCAGGCTGCTGATTATGACGGCCAGCTGCCGGATGAAGGCTTCAGCGGCATGTACAATTGCCTGTATGCCCGCATCGACGGCGGAGTGACCATGTACGAGCGTCCTGACGTCATACAGCCCATCGGTGCCGGATTTGACGATGGCGGCGGCGGGACCACAGGTATCGCCATCAACCCGGAGATTGAGCCGACCGGATTTTTCGAAGGCGGCATCGGCTGCCAGGTGGCCAGCAGCCTGCGCATTGAAATCACCGGCGGCATTCGCCTGAAGTCGTCACTGACCGATGCGTTTCCGGACTCGCTGGACGCTGAATACGGATCACAGTACGTGTTCGTGTCCTCATATTGGGATATCACCAACTATGCCGGGTTCACGCCCTATGTCGGCGGCGGTATCGGCGCATCAAAGAACGACATCTCCGGACTGGCAGCACCGGCCGGGGCGGCTGGCGACAGCGACTACGACTTCGCCTACCATGTCGATGTAGGTGTGTCCTATGACATCACGCAGAACCTGAAATTTGACCTGGCCTACAGATATGTTGATCTCGGCGAGGTTGTTTCCGCCATCGATACGGCGGCGGCACCTGCTGACCAAGGGGCCATCAACGTCGACCATATTGAAGGCCATGAGGTCAAGGTGGGCCTGCGCTACCACTTCGGTGGCACCTCCTGGTAACTGACAATCGTCGAGGCCGGTGAAGGCGGTCTCGCGCACAAAGTCCCCACATTTGTTGAGGGGGAATGACGGCCCGCATATGCAGGATTCTGACGGCGGAATCCCATATGCGGGCCAATTTATGCCAGATGGTTAAGGGTGTGTAACTGGAACGTGTCGCAACGGCGCAAATTTGGCATCAATTTGGTAACCTCGCCAAGGCGTCGTTTTGATGCCCCAATGAGGACCGTAAACAGACACCTTAATCCTGTAATTCTTCTTCTCATGCGAGTGGGCGGATGTGCACGTCTGTTGACCTGTTGAGCAACTGCAGATCAGCCGTGAACATCTACAAAGCAGGGATACCCCAGAGTATCGGGGAGAAGGAGTAACAGGTGAAAAGTTTTCTGAAGAAGGGCCTTTTGGCCACGACGATTATCGCTTTCACGGCGCCGGTTGCAATCGCCGCCGATATCGATTCGCCGCCGCCGGCCCCGGTGCCGCAGGTGCAGGTGGATGACAACTATGTGTCTGGCTGGTATGTGCGCGGTGACGCAGGATTTTCGTGGCTTGACATCTCCGGTCTCGACGATGGCGGTGCCGCGATTGTCGGCGGCGGTGTTGGCTACCAGATAAACCAGTATTTCCGGACTGACGTGCGGGCTGACCATGCCTTTGACCAT
>JBCCVY010000253.1:0-5705 GCA_039194725.1 Pseudomonadota bacterium | reverse complement strand
GATATGCGCCATTGCGAACTCGGGCGCGGCCTCGATCGCCTGATCGGCCAGAGCCACAGGGTCACCCCGGTAGATGTTGAACGCCCGCACCGCCGCGTCGAAATGCTCGACGCCGGCTTCGTTTGCGCCTGATGCGCCCGCTGATTGCATACTGTCTTTCATGTTTCACTCCGTGAACGATTGTCTGAAATTCAAAGCCGTCCGCGTCGGCAGACGGCGTTGCGGCGCACCTGCAGAACGGGGCTTCATTGATGTGTACGGACATAAAGGGCTTTGATCTCGTCGAAAAGTGTACTAGTTGTTCAGCCCGCGAATTTTCGTTTCTTGTTAATGAAAACAATCCTTTAGACGGGTTCCGCCTGGTCATGACCACCGACGCTACCTGAAATGCCACCCGCAACTGCACCACAGGTACAGTACCTGTGGTACAGTTTTGCCGACCAAAGCCTGTGCCGAGGACGAAAAGTGACGAAGCCGACCCCGCAGACGAGAGAACAGATACTGGAGGCTGCACAAGCGGCCGTGCTGACAAAAGGGTTTTCTGCAACCTCGATCGACGAACTGATTGCCGAGGTCGGGATCTCGAAGAGCGGCTTCTTCTATCACTTCCGTGACAAGACGAATTTGGCGCGTGCCTTGCTTGAGCGCTACATCGAGCAGGACGACATGGTTTTTGACCGGGTCTTTGCCGAGGCGGACGAACTGAGCGAGGATCCGCTGCACAGCTTCCTGATTGCGCTCAAACTGCTGGCCAAGGTGTTCGAGGATCTGCCCAACGGCCATCCCGGATGCATCGTGGCGTCGGTCTGCTACCACGAACAGCTGTTCGACCAGGAGGTGCGCAGCATCAACGCCAAGGCTGTTCTGTCCTGGCGCGCGCGGTTCCGCGGACGGATCGACAAAATCGCCGAACGCTACGAACCGCGGATCAGCGTCGACCTTGATGACCTGGCTGACATGTTTTCGGCGATCGGAGATGGCGGCATCATCCTGTCCAAGGTGGTCGGGGACAGATCCCTGCTGCCCAAGCAGTTGCTGCTGTATCGGGACTTTATTCGTCTGGTCTTCGACCCTGCCTGAGAGTTACAGGCGCCTAATGTTCGCAAATCTCGGTTTGAAACGAAGGGTTCGTGGTGGAGGAGCCCGGAAAGAGTGTTATCTTTCGACCGGCGACGCAACACAGCAAAGTCTGCCGTTTTCAAGGTCAAGAAAGAACAGTTTTGAATTGAAGGGCCAGAATCTGACCTGATACGAATACCGGCAGATTGAGCAGCAACTCGATTTCCAATGTCGGCTGCAGTGCGTTACGGCTTATGCCCCATGATCGGCGGCTATTGCGCCCGGGCCTTGTCGCAGGGCTACACCGCCTCAACGGTGCCTGAGGCCCGGCCACGTCACCTGGGCCGACAGAAACTGGGCCAAGGTGCTGAAACCAGCTCACACCACTGCGTCTGCTGCCGGTGGCCTGCGCAGGCACGTGATCTGCTGCTGGGACCACACCGGAGGGTCAAGTCTCCCTGATCTCGCTTTCCAGACCGCTTATCAACACGTCCAGACCAAATTCAAATTCGCTGTCAGCATCGACAGTCCCGATTTCCTTGATGAGGCTGGACAGGGTGGGATAGGGCCCCGATTGCAGGCTTTCGGCCAATTCCGCCTGATCGGCCGGATCCAGCCAGCCTGAAATTTCGTCGACTGCGAAGGCTTCCGCGTAAATCAACAGAACCCTAACCGCTCGGACAGCGCTCTTCCGGGAAAATCCTGCCTGCAGCAATGTTGAGTGAAATGCCTCGTGCAGCCGATGTTCCGCCGGCAGCCATTGGTCATAGGTCTCATAAATGCAGAAAGCGCCCGGATGTTTCTTTGCCATCCGCCGCAGGCCCTGGCACAGGTTCCGGATATCCGTTCGCCAATTTCCGCTTGGTTCCGGCACCTCGCATTTCTCCATCATCGACTGCATCACGGCATGCAGCAGATCGGATTTGTTGGCGAAGTGATAGTAAATCGCCATGGGGTCGACTTCGAGCTGCGCGGCGAGCTTGCGCATGCTGAACCCCTCTGTGCCGGCGCTGTCGAGCAATGACAGGGCAAGTTGAACAATGCGTTCCCGGGACAATTTCCCACGTGTCTTCATTCGAATCGCTCCAGGGTGTTGACTAATTCTACGGTGTAGAGTATCTCTAACTCTATGCTGTAGAGTTGATTGTAGGTGAAACCCGTTTTGACGTCACGCCCGATAAGCTCCCGAAAGTCCCGAGGCATCGATCGCCGAACCTTGATGGCGACGCTTGGCGCCGGCACCCTGTTCCCCCAGGCAGCGATTGGTCAGACCGCCTCTGCGGGCAATCCTGATGTCGTGGTGGTTGGAGCCGGTGCTGCAGGGATCAGTGCGGCAAGGGAGTTGCGAAAGCGGGGGCTGAGCGTCACCGTCATCGAAGCTGACAACAGGACAGGCGGCCGGGTTTTTACCGATATGAGCGTATTCGGAGTGCCTTACGACACGGGCGCCCATTGGCTGCATTATCGCGAGGCCAATCCGTTTGTGGACTACGGACTGGAGAACGGATTTGACATGTACCGGGCGCCGGACGACGAGCGTTTCCATGTCGGTGACAGAGTGGCGACAACCGAAGAACTGGAAGCCTTTCAGACCGCCAAGGCCGCCGCGGTTCAGGCTATCTCAAAAGCCGGCCGCCAAAACCGCGACGTGTCGCCAGCCGACGTCGTTCCGGACCTTGGTGATTGGAACCTGACGGTAAATCTGCATGAAGGCGCATACGAAATGGCAAAGGACTTTGACCGTTTCTCCTGCGCCGACTGGTACACCGGCGAGGATGGCACCGACTGGTATTGCCGCGAGGGATTTGGAGCCTTGTTTGCCCACAGCGCGCGCGATGTCGCGGTGGAGCTGAACACAAGGGCGGAAACTATCCGCTGGGGCGGCCAGGGTGTGGAAATCCGCACAAACCGTGGCTCCCTGCGGGCCCGGGCCGTGCTGATCACGGTCTCCATGGGCGTGTTGGCGAGCAACGATATCAGGTTTGATCCGCCATTGCCGGACAAGAAGCAGGAAGCGGTGAATGTGCTCACCATGGGGCACTATCACCACATCGCGCTTCAGCTGAAAGACAATTTCTTCGGGGTCGGGGAAGACGGCTATTTCAGCTACAGGGTCACCGAAGACAATGACGGCGCGCCTGTTGGTTTTGCGGCTCTTGTCGACGCCGGCGGGCATGGGATCACCTATTGTGACATCGGCGGCGAATTTGCGCGGGAGATGTCGGCCCGCGGGGTTTCCGACATGCATGATTTCGTCATTTCGGACCTGAAGAAGGCTTTCGGCTCTAGCGTGGAGAAGGCTGTCATCAAGAGCCACACCTTCGACTGGACCAGACACCGTTTGACACAGGGTGCCTATGCGTCCGCCGAACCGGGCGGCGTCTGGTCACGGGCGGAACTGCGCAGACCGGAGGCGGACCGTGTGTGGTTTGCCGGCGAGGCCACAAGCATTGACGACTGGGCCACCGTGGCAGGTGCACACAAGTCCGGACTGGCCGCGGCGGCCCAGATTGTTGAGACGATTTAGGGTCCAGATGCCCGGCGCCAGGCGCGAACTGAACCTTGCGGTGCGGTCCCGAAACAAGTTCAGCAACCCACAACCCAGATAGGAGAAGCAGCGATGCGCATAGTGTTACACCTGATCTTGGCTCTGTTCCTGATGCTGCCGTTATCAGACCTTTCAGCATTGGCCGGCGAGGCAACCAACAACAAGTGGAACAATCTTGCCTGGGCTGAAATGAAACCGGATGAGAAGGCAAACTGGGGCGTTCTGGGCTGGAGTGAAGAAGCCTGGGACAGCGGCAATTCGAGCCTTGCGCCGGCGTCGGAAAACCAATCCTGGTCCGAGCTGACTGAGGAGCAGCAGAAGGCCGCGCGGCAACTGGGCTACTGCGAACAATGCTGGAATGACCAATGAGTGTTGTTCAAGAATGTAGGTTTTCAGAAGACAGGGACGGTTGACCGGGTGCAGCCAGCCGGAATGCCGGCTTCGGTCCTGGGCGGGTACGCCTGAATACACAAGCTTCCGCAACGTTATTCTCTTTTGGTCTGGGTACGTATATACTGCGAGCCGGGAGCCATGCTCCCGGGTTGGGGCGGCGGCCGGTTGCGATTCTGGATGAATCGGGCCGCAAGGGGAGACGCCTCATGAGATCAGCCTTCGCCATTGCATTTATATTGGTTTGCCATCTGTTGGTGAGCACGGCGGCGCTCGCGCAAGCCATTGTCCGCGACTATCGCTACGTCACCAAGGTCAATGTCGGACGGGACAACCATCTGTACATCACGGTCGCGGGCAATTTTTCGCCCGATCACGGCTGCACCAACCATTCCTATGTGCGCAGCAGTTATCCGCTCTCCGACGATCGCACGAAGGCCTGGCTGCAGATGGCCACCGCATCGTTCCTGTCGCAATCCAAGGTTCATGTGTGGACGCGCGGCTGCAATGGCGGGGCCAATGTCGACTATCCGATCATGATCGGCCTTCAGATATTCCAGTAGCGGGCCTGCGCCTCAAGGGGCCGCGATCACCGTGCTGATCAGGCTGGGGGGCAGCAGCGGGCCGAACGATCCGCCTATGGTCGAGTCAAACCAAGGGCCGAACGACGCCGCGTGCGGGCCACGGGCCTCATAGTCGCGCCACGCATACCTGCCGGCGCGCGCGGCAACGCCGATGATGACATAGTCATCCCACTGGCCCGGGGTCGGGTGGTTGGGGATCATGATCGCGGCGCCGGAATCGCCGTCGCGGATCTTCATGTCGCCATCGATGCGGATCACTTCGTCATTGATGCCGTCAATCCGGAAGCGGCCGAACTGCAGCACCCCGAAAGTGGCGTTGGAGCTGCCGCTGGTCAGGCCGTAGCCATAGACGTTCACCCGCGAGCGGCGCACGCTGCTCATGGTGCCGCGAAACCGGTCGCGCCGGTACCAGGCCCACAGCCGGCCGTCGGCGCGCCGGGGAAACAGGCCGCCCTGCAGCCGCACAAGCCCGACATCGAACTCCGGCTTGTCGTCATTGCTGCGCCATCTGGGATGCGGGAAGAATTCCTGCACCGTGGCGGTGGCGGCGTTTTCGTCCCTGAAATTGCCCAGCGTGACCGGGTCGCCGGGCGACATCGCGCAATGGGCGGCGGTCAGCACCCAGGCCGGCGAGATCAGCATGCCGGAGCACAGGATGGTCGCCCCGGCGCGCGGCTGGTACTCCAGCAGCACCGCACCGGTGCTGGGGATGACGGAGACGGGCACCGAAATGCCGCCCTCCAGCGCGGCGATGGATGTGTCGGTCTGCTGCGCGCGGGCCTGCGCCGCGCCGGCGAGCGCACCGAACAGGAAACAGCAAAGGATGATGGCGGTTCTGGACATTGAAAGAGGTTCCTTCCGTGATGTCGTTAGGTCAATCTTATGCCAACAAACCGGCAATTGTTGGGAGCAGCCTGGCCTTGAGGGCCGGTGGATTCTTGACGCTGCGTTATCTTACGTGCGTTACTTGTGCTTCCCGGGGACGGCAGCGCGCCTGTCCATGCTGCCGCACTGCCGGGCCATGTCAGCAATTGCCGGAGTGAGCCAATGGCCGATGAGAATCCCAATGTCACCATTTTGCAGACCGTCTATGCCGAATGGCACCGCACCAAGGGCGATCCGTC
>JBCCVY010000252.1:0-5708 GCA_039194725.1 Pseudomonadota bacterium | reverse complement strand
GCAGTGTTTGTCGAGCTTTCCCGCCGCACTGTCCGCGCGCACGATAGCCGCGCTACGTTCTGCGACTGCCTCAATAACGTAGCGCTGCTCGATAGCATCGGCGATCTCCGCGCCGAGGAGCGGACCGCCGTCGCCGACCATCAAGGGTGTGATCGACCGGTTGCGCAAACGCGGCCTGATCTCGACACGCCGCGATGACCGAGACCAGCGGCGCATCTATCTCGACCTGACAGCGGAAGGGCGCAACCAGTATCTCGTGCAGGTTGCGAAGGCGGCAACCGTTACCGCACGCACGGTGTCGCCTCTCAACCAAGCCGAGCATATGCAACTCGTCAGCCTGTTGAAAAAACTCGTCTAAACCAGACAGCAATTGCCATGGGCGAACCTGCCAAACTTGTCATCCAGAACATCGGCTTCATTCTGTCCGGCAAGATCGAACAACCCATTCTGGACGGCGGCTGCATCATCGCGCTTGGCGGGAAAATCGCTGAGGAGGGCATGCCAGGGACCTTGATCTGGACAATGCCGATACGTCGCCGGAACTTGCAAAAGCGCCGTCTGCCGCCGGCGCGGGCGGGCACTGATCGGGAACGCCCTTCCGGCCGACCATACGTATAAAAACCTTTTGCTTTATGCATGCCAAGTATGCGTCAATTGCGCCTTGTTGCAGGCCTGGGTGCGGCCTAAAAGGACGATTCCTGCCGTGCGTTCGGCTGGATCAATTGCAATAACGGGACCTTTGTCATGAGTGCTAATTCTTCGTTGGTTGACCCTGATGGTCTGATGGAGTTCTCAGTGGTCTTCACCGACCGGTCGCTGAACCACATGTCAGCGGCGTTCCGAAAGGTCATGACGGATATTTCGGGGTTGCTGAAAGACGTCTACAACGCCGATGCTTGTGCCATCGTGCCGGGCGGCGGCACCTACGCCATGGAGGCGGTTGCACGCCAGCTTGCCACGGACCGCAAGGCGCTGGTCATTCGCAATGGCTGGTTTTCCTATCGCTGGAGCCAGATCTTCGACGCTGGCAGTATTCCCAGCGAGCAGGTGGTTCTGAAGGCGCGGGCCGTGGGCAATGACCTGCCGGCACCCTATGCGCCGTGCCCGGTTGATGAAGTGATAAAATCCATTCGCGACGAACGTCCCGACGTGGTGTTTGCACCTCATGTCGAGACTTCATCCGGCATCATGCTGCCGGATGGCTACATGAAAGCCGTGGCAGACGCGGCACACGAGGTCGGCGCGCTGTTTGTGCTCGATTGCATTGCATCGGGAACCGTGTGGGTGGACATGAAGGACGTCGGTGTCGATGTCCTCATCTCGGCACCGCAAAAAGGCTGGAGCGCATCGCCGTCAGCCGGTCTGGTGATGCTGAGTGAGCGCGGTCTGGCCAGGGTGCAGGAGACCAAAAGCAGCAGTTTCGCAGCAGACCTCGGCAAGTGGCTGCAGATCATGCAGGCGTACGAAAACGGCGGTCATGCCTATCATTCCACAATGCCGACAGATGCCCTGACCGGGTTCCGCGACACCATGTTAGAGACCCAGGCCATCGGTTTCGACGCTCTTCGCGACAAGCAGGTTGAGCTAGGAAGCGGCGTCAGAAAGCTGCTGGCCGAGCGCGGCTTCAAGAGCGTGGCTGCCGCCGGCTTTGAGGCCCCGGGCGTTGTGGTCAGCTACACCGATGATCCTGACATACAAAACGGCAAGAAATTCGTTGAACACGGCATGCAGATTGCCGCCGGCGTGCCCTTGATGGTCGACGAACCTGACGGGTTCTCTACCTTCCGTCTCGGCCTGTTCGGTCTCGACAAACTGGCGGACACGGACGCTGCCATCGGTAAGCTTGAAACGACACTGGCCAAGCTCTAGCTGACCTGAGGGTCAGGCGTGAACGTCATGGCTTCCGCTTCTTCCAGGAGCCACTTGCGGAATGCCTTGACCTTCGGGCGCTTGAGGTTCGCCTCGGGACAGACGATGTAGTAGGCGTATTCGCCGGGTATGGCGAAATCGAACGGCTTCACCAGCCGGCCGGTCGCCAGCGCGTGCTGCACCAGTACGCTGCGCGCCAGAGCGACGCCGTCGCCCTGCTCGGCAGCCAGCAGAACCAGGTTGGAGTGCTGATAGCCCGGCCCCTTGCCGGCATCGATGCTGTCCTGTCCGGTTGCCATCAACCACATTTTCCAATCGACCCGCAGGTCGTCGTGCAACAAGGTGTGGTTCTTCAGATCTGCCGGGCAGCGGAGGGGAGGGCCTGATTGCAGCAGGGACGGTGCGCATACGGGAAACACTTCTTCGGTCATCAGCCGCTCGACATGCAGGCCGGGCCAGCCACCGGCTCCATAACGGATCGCAATGTCCATGTTTACCCGCTCGAAGTCGATGCTTTCATCCGAGGTCGAGATGCGCACGTCGATGTCCGGGTTCGATTTGCGGAAACGGCCAAGTTTCGGCACCAGCCATGTGGCGGCAAACGAATCCATCGTCGTGACCGTCAATTCGCCTGACTGGTCCTGATAGTGCAGCCGGTCGACAGCGGACGCCATGATGTCAAGCGCTTCGGCGACGGCGGGAAACAGCGACTGTCCGGCCGGGGTCAGTATCAGCGCCCGGTTCAGGCGTTTGAACACCGGCATTCCCAGATGTTCCTCAAGGGTCTTGATCTGATGGCTCACAGCCGCCTGGGTGACATGCAGCTCATCTGCGGCAAGGGTGAAACTCAAATGCCGTGCGGCAGCCTCGAAGGCGCGCATCGCGTTCAGGGAAGGTAATCGTCTGGTCATGGATTTTTGATAAGAAAAAGTAATTCACAAATCAACCATGTATCTGTCCAAATTGCCCAAATTGCCGAGAATTTGGCGAAAATTTGATTGCTCTGTCAGGATAAGATTAGATTTTTTAATCCGATATGCAATTAAGATCGTTTGTCCGCTAAAGCCGGTCTTCTTATAAATGATGCACACAAACCAAACCCATCCGGCCCCCGCAAGGCCGTGATGATACAGCAACCGGAGCATTATCATGAAGACTTCATCTTGCAGTGCAGTTCCAAGAATTTCAGTGGCTAAACCCGCTTCGGGAACCGGTTCGTGGTCTGCAACGATCCTGCGCTGGTTCGGCATAGTGATCGCCCAAATGGCACACTGGCACGAGCGGGCCAGGCAGCGCCGGCAGTTGGGAGAGCTGGATGACCGGTTGCTCTCCGACATAGGTCTGCGCCGTATCGACGCCTCGCGCGAGAGCAGCAAGCACTTCTGGCAAGCCTGAAAACACTGACGTTCCCGATGTACGAAAACAAGCGATGGCGCCGAGAAGCGCTCATCGCCTCCCTGGAGTATTGAAAAATGACCGATATCCACCATCCGTCCCACGTGCTCATGCGGGAAGATGACCCGCAGGCCAATCCGACCTGGACCACCATCATTGGCGCAGCGATTGCCATAATGCTGGTGATTGGCGCGGCGCACTTTGTCGACCACAGCGTCAGCGATCCCAGACCGTCGCTCAATGTCGAACAGGGCGATGTGAAGCCGGACGGCCGCGGCAAGTGGACAGGCTATATGTGATTTCCGCACATGCTGCTGCTGCATGCCCCCCGCTGGTGCTGGTGATGCTGCGAGATGTGAACGCGTTGAGCGCCTCTCAGCTCACCACCACCGGTCCGGCATCAGCAACACGTCTCGCGACAGGTCGTTCACGTCGCGCAAGCCGCACAACGCCATGGTGATGTCGAGCTCCTTTTGGATGATCTCCAATGCCGTGGTCACGCCTTGTTCGCCCATGGCGCCGAGGCCATACAGGAAGGCGCGCCCGATATAGGTGCCGGCAGCGCCCAGTGCCTTTGCTTTCAATACGTCCTGGCCGGTGCGGATGCCGCCATCCATGTGGACTTCGATCTTGTCGCCGACCGCATCTATGATGGCCGGCAGCGCCGAGATTGACGACAGCGCCCCGTCGAGCTGCCGCCCGCCATGGTTGGAGACAATCAGGGCGTCTGCGCCAACCTTCAGGGCCATCTTGGCATCCTCCGGGTCAATAATGCCCTTCAGAATAAGCTTGCCGCCCCAGCGCTTCTTGATCCATTCCAGGTCTTTCCAGTTCAGCTGCGGGTCAAACTGCTCATTGGCCCAGCTGTTGAGCGAGGAGATATCGTCGACGCCCTTGGCATGACCGACGATATTGCGGAAGGTGCGCCGGCTGGTGCCCAGCATGCCGAGACCCCAGCGCGGTTTGGTCGCCATGTTGAGCATGTTGGGAATGGTCAGTTTTGGCGGCGCGCTGAGGCCGTTCTTGAGGTCCTTGTGGCGCTGGCCGAGCAGTTGCAGGTCCACCGTCAGCACCAGGGCGGAACAGCCGGCGGCCTTCGCCCGGTCAATCACGTTTTCGGAGAACTCCCGGTCACGCATGACGTAAAGCTGAAACCAGAACGGCTTGCTGGTGTGTTCTGCAACATCCTCGATCGAACAGATGGACATGGTCGACAGGGTGAACGGGACGCCGAATTTTTCCGCCGCCTTGGCGCCGAGGATTTCCCCGTCAGCATGCTGCATGCCGGTCAGTCCGGTCGGCGCAATGGCCACCGGCATGGCGACATCTTCCCCGATCATTGTTGTCTTGGTGGTGCGGTTGTCCATATCGACAGCCACCCGCTGGCGCAGCTTGATTTTGGAGAAATCGCTTTCATTGGCACGGTAGGTTGATTCCGTATAAGAGCCTGAATCGGCGTAGTCATAAAACATGCGCGGCACTCGGCGTTCAGCAAGAACGCGCAGGTCTTCAATACAGGTTATGATCGGCATGATTACTCCGGCGGCGGCTACACGATGGCAAATTGGTAAGATAAACTGACCGGAAAATCCAGTGCCAACACCGGTCATCGCCGCTGCTGCGACAACCTGGGAACGGCGGCAGCCCGACGACGGGTGATCACATCGGTTGGCCGCCCGATACGCCGCTGCGCTCGCGCAACTGGGTGTATCGCTGCATGGCCTGACCGAATGCCTGGAACAGCCGGACTGAGTCCGGATTGTCCTTGGCCCGGTACTCCGGATGCCATTGCACCGCGAGCACGAAATTGTCGCTGTCACCGGCGGTCGTAACAGCCTCGATAATGCCGTCGGGCGCACGCGCCATCACCTTCAGCCCGCTGCCCAGCTTGGCGATGGCCTGACGATGCACGGTATTCACGATCGTGCCTGATTTCTTCAGGATCGAGTGCAGCATGCTGCCCGCTTCGACGGCGATCGGATGGGCCGGCCCATAGCGCACCTCGATGTCGTCGCTGTCAGCGGCGCGGTGGTCAAGGTTGCCCGATTTGGTCTGGACCTCGGTATCCAGGGTGCCGCCGAACACCACGTTCAACTCCTGAAAACCGCGGCAAATGCAGAATAGCGGCATGCCGCGGTCCAACGCCGCGCGGATCAGCGGCAGGGTCAGGCCGTCGCGAAGCTGGTCGTAGGGTTCATGGTCGGCGCTCGGTTCGGCGCCGAACCTTGGCGGGTGCACATTGGACGTGGCGCCGGTGACAAGGACACCGTCGAGCCGGTCCAGCAAATGGTTCAGTTCAACCCCGCCGTCCATGGCCGGAATGATCACCGGCATTGCATTGGAGCAGTCCATCAGGGCGCGAATGTACTTGTCGCCGGCTGAGTGGAAAAGCAGCCCGTCCTTGTCGGATACGTCGGCGGGCACACCGACTAGCGAGGGTCTGG
>JBCCVY010000251.1:0-5758 GCA_039194725.1 Pseudomonadota bacterium | reverse complement strand
GCCTGAAAGATCAGGTCGTGCCCGAAACGCCGAGCCGAAAGGTGATGGCATCGTTGACCGCGCCCAACAGGCAGCTTGTTTATGAAAACGGATATCACATGCTGCTGCATGACCTGCAGCGCGAGATCGTTTATCGCGACATCCTCAAGTGGGTCGGCCATGACACGGTTGCCACGCCTGTTTCCACGAAACGGTCAGAACCAGTCAGGTCGCAATAAAGCCAGGCCGCTCCGGGTCAGGCGGCGTCGGGAACGTTTATAGAGAACGACAACGGCACTCCGATCGCCATGTAGGCGGCTTCCATCTGTTCCAGATGTGACTTGTGATCAAGCCGGAACAGCCGGTCCACCTGCTCACGATGCCAGGTCAGCCGCCTGCCGAGCTCGGCCCGCGAGACTTTCTGATGACGGCACAGCTTGTATAGGGCGATCTTGAGAAAGGTCAGGCTCGGCACATGCACGTATCTGCCCTGACCATAAGTGCTGGTGGCAGGAGCCGGGATGTCCTCGCCATCGGCCATCCTGGCGGCCATGGCCTCCTCTATGGCGCCGAGACCGTTGCGGCAGGCGCTGGCCTGATTGTTGCCGAACGTTGTGACCTCCGGAAACGCCGGCGCGGTTACCAGCCAGTTCATGCTGCCGTCTGCTGCCATATCCGGTTCGACGATCACTTCGTAGAAACGTGACATTACCTGATCCTCAGATCCGTCAGAATCTTGTGGCCCAGCGCATTGCCGAGTTCCGCGCTGCCGCTGTGGCCGGGGAAGGTTGATTTGAACTGTCCGCGTCGTACCGTCTGGTGTCCGCTGCTGCCGTTATGGTTCTCAAACTTGCATCCATGCTTCTTGAGCAGGCGTTTCAGCTCGGCAGCTCTCATCGGGTACGCTTTCAACACAACTGTAGAATTCCACAGAAGTGTTACACCGAAATTTGCCAGCGTCAATCGGCTGACATACCTATTTTTGACGTTAGGGCGGAAAAAGTCGTTTCTGCCGTTCGGAGCATCACCTGACCGGTCGCATGATCGGGGTAAGGACATCAGGCCTCGATCGCCTGCAAAGTGGCGGAAAACCGCCGAACGATCCAGTCAACGACCAGCCTGGTTGCCGGATCCTCCTTCAAATGCGGCTGGATCAGCAGGAAAACTTCCCGCCTTGCCTTCAAGGCGGTTGCCTTCAGCCGCTTGTCCTGCAGCAGGTCGGCTGACGCATGCAGAGGCAGCACGCCAATGCCGCCCTGATCTTCGATGACGGATCTGATCAGCCTTATATTGCTGGTTTTCAAACGCTGCTCCTTGGACCAGCCTGTTGCCTCCATTTCCAGCATTTCGGGCGTTTCACTCAAGTCTTCAGGATAGGCGCATACCAGGCCGCCGGTATCGTTGCCGCCGGTGTTCGGCTGAAACAGGTAAAACTTCAGGTCGGCCAGCTTGCGGATCGAGAAGGCTCCCTTGGCCGGCTTGCCCAGCCGTACTGCCAGATCTGCCTCCCATCGTGAGAAATTCAGATTCTGGTCCGACGTCTGCAGCTCAAGCGACAGCCCCGGGTTTGCGCGCAGAAGCCGGCCCAGTCCGGGCGCCAGTATCTGTTCCGCTATTGAAGCTGTCGACGTAAGCCGGATATTGCCAACCGGTCCGTCCGACTGGTGGCTGACCCTGCTGATCTTGTTGGCGGTTTTGGCCATCTCCTCAATGTAAGTGAGAACGGTTTCGCAGTGCGGCGTGGGTTTGCGCGTCCCGTCAATCGCGTCGAACAGCGGGACGCCGAGCGCTTTCTGTATACGCCCCAGACGACGTGCGACCGTGGTCTCATCCATACGCAGTTCCACGCCGGCTTTGGCATAGGTGCCGATGTTTCGAACCGCCATGATCACTTTCAGGTCGTCCCAGTTCATACTTGGTCCTAACATAATGCCTAAAGTCCTGCAAAAATGCAGGCATGGGTAGAGGTATTCCTGCATGTATCCCGGATCAAACTGCTCTACGACATGACGATAGACTTAATAACCTGGAGCGGAGCCTCTCATGTCGGAACCCAGAACACTTCTCCAACTCGCAGGCGCCAATCTTGAGCCGCCGAAACTCGGTGATGCCTGCCTTGTCGTCATTGACATGCAAAACGAGTATCTTGAAGGCCCGGTGGCGCTGCCCGATGCCAGAGCCGCCATCACGCAAGCACAATGGCTGCTGTCCAGGGCGCGGGAAGAGAAAAGTCCGGTCCTGCATGTTGTCCACAAGGGGCCGGCCGGCAGCCTGTTTGATCGCGACGCAAAGCGGGGTCAGATCGTTGAAGAACTGACACCTGCTGAAGGTGAAGTCGTGGTTGAAAAATCCCTGCCCAATGCATTCGCCGGCACCGAGCTAGCAACTTTGGTTTCCGACACCGGCTGCCGGGATATCGTCATTGTGGGCTTCATGACCCACATGTGCGTGAGTTCGACGGCCCGCGCCGCGCTTGATCTTGGTTTCAGGGTCACAATTGCTGCGGATGCTTGCGCGACACGGGACCTGCCTGACGGACAGGGAGGGCGCATTGATGCGGCTACGCTGCACAAGGTGGCACTTGTCGAACTGTCAGACCGGTTTGCTGTCATTGCACGCGGGCATGACTGGGCCTAGCAACAGGCAACCTGATCAAGACAAGGCCATGTCAATGCTGGCAATCGGCACACAAGCGCTTGCCAAACAGGCCAGCGGCTGTGATCCTGCCCCAATGATAAGGCTTTCGAAAAGAACCAATCAGGCGGTGCGGCTGCTTGTTCATCTTGCGCAGAGGGATGATCGGACAGTGATGTCTGTACCTGACCTGTCGAAAGCGTCAGGCATCACCGGTCCCAATGGTTTCAAGATTGTGCCGATCCTGGTCCAGGGCGGCTTTCTGAAGACGGAAAAGGGCAGGGGCGGCGGTGTGCTGCTGGCGATGCAACCCTGTCACATACGGGTCGGCGATGTTGTCAAATTCGTCGAGACCTTCGGCAACAATCCGGTAATCGGTCCGATTGATCCGTTTCTGGATGTCGATGCGGCATTTGACGCGTTTGTTGATGTGTTGAACCAGAACAGCATTGCCGATCTGGCGGTGACCGCGAAGAGGCCTGCCAACGACCAGGGCATGCTCGAAGGTTAGATCAGTCTTCGAGGGGCGGCGGACATGTCCGGCGGGTCAATTATGTCGCGCAACGACACCCGGATCCGATCCTCGCTGTCTGCGGACACCTCAAACCCGACTTCAAACACATATTCCAGCGTGTCTTCGGTAAATGCCTGTTTGGGCGCCGCGTCGGCAACGCATCTGCCAAGGCGCATGACGATCACTTCATCTGCGAATCGAGCTGCCAGATTGAGGTCATGCAGAACTGCAACGACGCCGAGACCTTGCCGGGAATACTGTTTGGCGATCTGCAGCGTCTTGATCTGGTGACGTACATCCAAACTGGAAATGGGTTCATCCAGGAACAGGAATTTCTGGTCGTCAGGAGCAGCCGACGCTTCCAGCTGGCACAGTACCCGGGCGAGCTGCACGCGTTGCTGTTCACCGCCAGACAACTGCTGATACAGACGGCCTTCGTAGCCGCTCAGTTCGACACCCTCCAAGGCCTGACGTATCAGGCGCGACCTGGTCTTTCGGTCGACGGAGGCGCCCTGCAGCCCCAGCCCGGTCACTTCATAGACAGAAAACGGAAACGACAGGTGATTGCTCTGCGACAATACTGCCCGATAGCCTGCCAGCAGGTGGGCAGGTTGCCCGGCAATGTCGAGATCGTTGAACAGCACGCAGCCGCTGGAGGGTTTCAACTCACCGGTCAGCAGTTTCAGCAGTGTTGACTTGCCGGCGCCGTTTGGACCGACGATGGCCGTAAACCTGTTGTTCTCGAACCGGCGGGAAGTCTGCTCGACAACGACAGACCGTCCGAACGCCACGGTCACACTGTCAAGTTCAAACATCGACCAGGCCTTTTTGGCGCAACAGCAGGTACAGGAAGAAAGGCCCGCCCAGAATGGCGGTTACGATCCCGATGGGCAGCTCTGCCGGGGCCACGATTGTCCGGGAAACAATATCGGCAGCCAACAACAGATTTGCTCCGGTCAGTGCACAGGCAGGCAGCAGGTAGCGGTTGTCCGGTCCGATCATCAGGCGCAGGATGTGGGGCACAACGATGCCGACGAAACCGATAACCCCGGAAACCGCGACTGAAGCACCGACAGCCAGCGCGACCATGACGATTGCGAGAAACTTCACCCGCTGCACATTGATGCCGGTTTGAAATGCCTGCGCCTCGCCCAACAGCAGTCCGTTCAGCCCGTGCGCCATCAGGCCGGCTGTTATGAAGCCGGGAACAATGAACGGAAGGATGGCCGAGACCCTGGGCCAAGTGGCGCCCGCCAGACTGCCGAGGCTCCAGAACGTCAGGTCGCGCAACTGCTGGTCGTCGGCGACAAACACCAGAACTCCGGTGGCCGCGCCGGCCAGGGCTGCAATTGCAATTCCTGCCAGCAGCATTGTGGCGGTAGAGGTCCGGCCACTCCGGGTGGCAATCATATACAGCGAAAACGTGGTGATGAGCGCGCCGGAAAATGCTGCAAATGGCAGCGCGTCAAACTCCGTGGCACCCAGGGCGATCAACGGGGCAGGGATCCCGAGCACAATGACCGTAACCGCGGCCAGGGCGGCGCCGGACGACACGCCGACCAGCCCGGGGTCGGCCAATGGGTTGCGAAACAGGCTTTGCATTACCGCGCCGCCAACTGCCAGTGATGCGCCGACCAGTATGCCAAGCACCGTGCGCGGCGCCCTGATGCCCAGCACGACCAGCGACGAGGTTTGGTCAGCTTCGCCTCCCACCAGTTCCAGCGCCAGCGTTTGGAACACATCGCTTGTGCTGATGCCCACCGCGCCAGCTGTCAGCGAAAATATCGACATCACAACCAGCAGCACAATCAGCGCGCCGATAACGATCAGTGCACGCGAGCTGCGATCGCCGTCCGATGCCCGCAGCATGGACAGGATCATCGCTTGGTTCAGGTCACGCCACAGTATCATTCCGATGCCGGTTTCGCGGCAGGCTTGTTGGCACGGTTCAGGTCAGGATAGAGCCGTTCCGCCAGCATCCATCCGGCATCAACCACACGCGGGCCGAACCCGAGCAGCAGGGAGCCGTCCATGGCAAAAATATCATTGTTGACAGTGGCGGGAAGTTCTGAAAATGCCGGATTGCCGGAGATGACCGATGGGTCGGCTGCATGACCGCCGCGGTTCAGGATCAGGATCGCATCCGGCCTCATGGCAATCACTGCCTCGGTGGAAACCGGTTTGTAGCCAGCGAAGCTTGTGATGGCGTTTTCGCCACCTGCCAGTTCGATGATGCCGGCTGCCGATGTGCCGGTTCCGCCCGCGACCATGCGGTCGGACGCGGCGGTGAGCAGGAACAATACCTTCTTGCGCTTGCTGATTGATTTCTTGGCGGTCTCCAGCAGGGCGAGATCGGCCTCGATCCGGCTAATTTCCTGCTGGGCCTGCTGCTGTTTGCCGAGAAGTTTTGCAATCTGCGTTATCTTTTCGATGACACCGTCGGTATCGGGGCTGTTGGGGATCTTTTCGTAGGCGATACCGCTCTCACGAAGCACTTCCAGGGCCTGTGGCGGACCGGCACCTTCCAATGCGACAACCAGATCCGGACCGGTCGACAGCACACCTTCAGGTGAAATCTGGCGCATGTAGCCGACGGACGCCTTGGTTTCCAGTGCCTCGGCTGGAAAAACG
>JBCCVY010000250.1:0-5832 GCA_039194725.1 Pseudomonadota bacterium | reverse complement strand
CGCGCGTCTCGGTTCTGTCCTCCGATCACTATTCCACCGCGCGTCAGCTGAAGGCACATATCGAGCATATCGCGAGCGGCGAGGCGGATATCATCATCGGCACGCAGCTGGTGGCCAAGGGCCATCACTTCCCTCACCTGACGCTGGCCGGGGTCATTGATGCTGACCTGGCGTTGGAAACAACCGATCCGCGCGCCGGCGAACGGACCTGGCAGATGCTGGCCCAAGTGTCGGGACGGGCCGGCCGCGGCGACAAGGCGGGCCGCGCGCTGGTGCAAACCTACATGCCCGACCACCCGCTGATGCAGGCACTGGCAGCAGGCGACCGCGACGGCTTCCTGGCCCATGAGAGCGAGATCAGGGAGCGTGCCATGCTGCCGCCGTTCGGGCGCATGGCCGGCATCGTCATCTCAGGCGGTGACCGGGATGAGACCGACAGGTTTGCGCGCAGCCTGCTGCGTGCCATACCGGACGCCAAGGACGTGCAGGTGCTGGGTCCGGCACCTGCGCCGCTATCCATGGTGCGCGGCCGTCACCGGTTTCGGTATCTGGTGATGTGCGCGCGCGATGTGGATATCCAGGCCTATCTCCGGCAATGGCTGGGCGCGATCAAACCCAAGGGTTCGATCAGGCTGGCCATCGACGTTGACCCGTACAGCTTCCTTTAGGGTCTGTTGAGTATCATTTTTGTGGTGTCGGTTTGGTCAGATGTGTTCAATTTCGTTCCATGAGGAGGCAGGACATACCGCGTATATTCAACGACGAATGGTGCGAAAGTGGGCGCATCTGGCCAAATCCTTTCAGGACGCAGCCCGGTTTGCTGCTGGACGTCGTTGTGAAACGCTTGAAGTGGACAACACTTCGGCGCCTTTCACGCCTAGCCAGCAACCAAACGGGCTACGCCGACGTCGCAAAACTGATACTCAACAGACCCTAGAGCAATATGGGATCAACGCCACCGGTATAGCCGAGGCCCGGAGGTGACGACCTGAACCGGTCGCGGCGGTACTTGTCGGAGTTGCTGCGCTTGACCTCGACGGAATCGGCGTACTCCTTGGCCGCCTCGGGCAATTTCTTGGCGTAGATGCCGGCATTGTAGTAGGCGACGGATCCACGGTTCAGGGCCTTGCGCAGATAACGCAGGCCATAGTGCAGATTGGTGTCGGGATCGTACAGATCATCACAGGTGCCCTTGTAGCCGATACCGCGTGCGGTCTGGCACTTGAGCTGCATCAGGCCGATCTCGCCGGCGGCCCCGGTAACATGCGGACGAAAGCTGGATTCCTGCAGGACGACGGCCAGGGCGGTGTCAATCGGCACGTCGGCGCCTTCAGCGTGGACATGAATCTTGTCCAGGATCACCTGGCGGGACCGCTTTATCTGCGCCCTGTTGATGCCGGCAGGTGCCTCGGCGTCTTTGGCGAGCTTCCCGGATGGTTCTTCAGTGATGTGGTTATACAGTTGTGCTGCCGTTGCATCTTGTGCAGCAGTTCCACTGATACCGCCATCAGCCCCGTGTGGATGGGTCGCTGCGGTCATTGGCAAGCAAATTGATGCCGCCAGTGCGATTGCACTGAACAATTTCCTTGTTGTCATGAAAGAATCTCCGGTGTTTTTCGTCGTGTCAGGATGCGCACAAAGCGCTCGTGATCACGCATGCCAGCGGGTTGGCTGGCAATAATTTCCCTTGTTACTCATTTGGTTACAGTCAACTGAAGGCGCCGCCCCTGTGACTGTTCCTGGCCGTCCGGCGCAAGCACTAGTGGAATGCCTGGGCCTTAGCTGGGAGTTGTAGCGACACTTTCAAGGCGACAATGTGTCTGCGATTGCGGCAATCCGCCGCCATGTCACAGTTGCGCCATGCATATGCCTGTGCTAGATCGAGCGCGCAACTGGGAAAGCGCGGCTTGCCGGGTACGATCGGTTGCGGGGAATTACCAAAACATGTCAGGTATTTGCGCCGATCCGGGCGATGTCTGATGTCCGCGAAACAGCCAAAGCGAGTACACCTCCACGTGACGGCTCAAGAACAAAAAGCAACAGGAATGCCGGGGCGTTACGCCACGGCTCTGTTTGAATTGGCGCAGGAAACCAACTCGGTCAGCCAGGTTGCGGCTGATCTGGACAGTTTTGCCGCCATGCTGGATTCATCGGAAGACCTGACCCGGCTGGTGCGCAGCCCGGTGTTTGGCGCCGGCGATCAGATCGCAGCCCTGAATGCGGTCTTCGCCCAGGCCGGTATCAAGTCCATTGCAGCGAACTTCATCAAGCTGGCGGCCAACAACCGTCGGCTTTTTGCTGTCAGGGACATGATCGGCGCCTTCAGGTCGCTGGTTGCTGCAGCGCGCGGAGAAGTTGCCGCTGAAGTTGTCTCTGCCGAAAAACTCACCGCCGCCCAGCTTTCCAAGCTGAAGGCGGAACTCAAGGCTTCGGTCGGCTCCGATGTCGAGCTTGCCACCATTGTTGATCCGTCGATACTCGGCGGACTTATCGTAAAGGTCGGTTCCCGCATGGTCGATAATTCGCTTCGCACCAAACTGCAGAACCTCAAGGTTTCCATGAAAGGGGTCAGCTGATGGATATCCGCGCCGCCGAGATTTCCTCAATTCTCAAAAAGCAGATCAAGGATTTTGGCAAAGAAGCCCAGGTCTCCGAGATCGGTCAGGTGTTGTCGGTCGGTGACGGTATCGCCCGCGTCTACGGTCTGGACAATGTGCAGGCCGGTGAGATGGTCGAGTTCCCGGGCGGCATCATGGGCATGGCCCTGAACCTGGAAGTCGACAATGTCGGTATCGTTATCTTCGGGTCGGACCGCGACATCAAGGAAGGCGATACGGTCAAGCGGACCGGCGCCATCGTGGAGGTGCCCGTCGGCAGGGAACTGCTCGGCCGCGTTGTCGACCCGCTCGGCAATCCGATTGACGGCAAGGGGCCGATCAATGCCAAGCAGCGCGAGCGTGTGGACGTCAAGGCGCCCGGCATCATCCCGCGCAAGTCGGTGCATGAGCCGATGTCGACCGGCCTCAAGGCGGTTGATGCGCTGATCCCGGTTGGCCGCGGCCAGCGTGAACTGGTGATCGGTGACCGTCAGACCGGCAAGACCGCCATTCTGCTCGACACCATGCTCAACCAGAAGCCAATCCACATGAACGGCCCCGAAGAGGACAAGCTGTACTGTGTGTATGTGGCCTGTGGCCAGAAGCGGTCCACGGTTGCCCAGTTTGTGAAGATTCTGGAAGACAACGGCGCACTGGAATATTCCATCATCGTTGCCGCGACTGCATCCGATCCGGCGCCGCTGCAGTTCCTGGCGCCATTTGCCGGCTGCACCATGGGCGAGTACTTCCGTGACAACGGCATGCACGCCCTGATCGGATATGACGATCTGTCCAAGCAGGCCGTCGCCTACCGCCAGATGTCGCTGCTGCTGCGCCGTCCACCCGGACGCGAAGCCTATCCGGGCGACGTTTTCTATCTCCATTCACGCCTGCTGGAACGGTCAGCCAAGCTGAACGAAGACAATGGCGCCGGTTCGCTGACCGCACTGCCGATCATCGAAACCCAGGCCAACGACGTGTCGGCCTATATTCCAACCAACGTGATCTCGATCACCGATGGCCAGATCTTCCTGGAAACCGACCTGTTCTATCAGGGTATCCGGCCTGCGGTGAACGTCGGCCTGTCGGTGTCGCGCGTGGGCTCTTCGGCCCAGATCAAGGCGATGAAACAGGTGGCCGGCAAGATCAAGGGCGAACTGGCCCAGTACCGCGAAATGGCGGCCTTTGCCCAGTTCGGTTCCGATCTTGATGCCTCGACGCAGCGTCTGCTGAACCGGGGTGCGCGCCTGACCGAATTGCTCAAGCAGCCGCAGTTCTCGCCGCTGAAGACGGAAGAGCAGGTTGTGGTGATCTATGCCGGCGTGAACGGCTACCTCGACGATATTGCCGTCAACCAGGTTGGCGAGTTCGAGCAGGGCCTGTTGCGCCTGGTGCGTGACAGCCATGCCGACCTCCTGGAAGAGTTGCGTACGAAGAAGGAAGTGACCGACGAAATCGGCGACAAGCTGAAATCCGTCGTTGACGACTATGCCAAGGCATTCGCGGCCTGATTGGCGCTGTTCGTAGAGATCAACTGAGGGAACATCAGGGACTATGGCCAGCCTCAAGGACCTAAGAAACCGGATCGCGACGGTTAAATCGACGCAGAAGATCACCAAGGCGATGCAGATGGTGGCGGCAGCGAAGCTGCGCAAGGCGCAGGAGGCAGCTGAGGCCGCACGGCCCTATGCGGCGCGCATGGGTAGCGTGCTGGCAAACCTGTCGGCCGCCATGGAAGGCCGCGAAGGCGGACCTGCACTGATGGCGGGCACGGGAAGCAACAACACGCATTTGCTGATTGTGTGCACCGCAGAGCGCGGCCTGTGCGGCGGTTTCAACTCGAACATCGCCAAGCTCGCCCGCGAGCATGTCGACCAGCTTGTCAAAGACGGCAAGACGGTGAAAATCCTCTGCGTCGGCAAGAAGGGTTATGATGTTCTGCGCCGCAAATACGACCATCTTATCATCGATCGTGTTGACCTGCGCGAAGTCAAGCAGGTCGCGTTTGCCAATGCGCATGACATTGCCGGCAAGGTGCTGTCGATGTTTGACGACAGCGAGTTTGACGTTGCCACCCTGTTCTATTCCGAGTTCAAGTCGGTGATCTCGCAGATCCCGACCGCCTTGCAGATTATTCCTGCGAACGTCGCGTCCGATGAAGGCGAGGCGGCCGACCTCGGCGGCGCGATCTACGATTACGAGCCGGAAGAAAGCGAAATTCTGGAAGAATTGCTGCCACGAAATATCGGTGTGCAGATTTTCCGGGCCCTGCTGGAAAACGCAGCGTCCGAACAAGGCGCGCGCATGTCCGCCATGGACAACGCCACCCGCAATGCCGGTGAGATGATCGAAAAGCTGACGATGAGCTATAACCGTCAGCGCCAGGCGCAGATCACCAAGGAACTGATTGAAATCATCTCGGGTGCGGAAGCGCTCTAGATTGTCGAGATAGAAGGCTCAAGGGAAGGACCCGAAACATGGCCAAAGCACCAGCCAAAAAAGCGCCAGCCAAAAAGGCGGCCAGCAAAACCGCTGCCAAGAAAGCACCAGCTACAGGCGGAAAGATCGGCAAGGTCGTTCAGGTTATGGGCGCCGTCGTCGACGTGCAGTTCGACGGGCATCTGCCTGAGATTCTCAACTCGCTGGAAACCGACAATGCCGGCAACCGCCTGGTTCTGGAAGTTGCCCAGCATCTCGGGGAAAGCACCGTGCGCACCATCGCCATGGACTCCTCGGAAGGCCTGATGCGTGGTCAGCCGGTGACTGATACCGGCGGCCCGATCGAAGTGCCGGTCGGTGAGGAGACACTGGGCCGCATCATCAATGTTATCGGCGAACCGGTCGATGAAGCCGGCCCGATCAAGACCAAGACGAAGCGGGCCATTCACCAGGACGCTCCTGAATTCGTGGAACAGTCCACGGAAGCGGAAATCCTGGTCACGGGCATCAAGGTCGTCGATCTGCTGGCACCGTATGCCAAGGGCGGCAAGATCGGCCTGTTCGGCGGCGCCGGTGTGGGCAAGACCGTGCTGATCATGGAACTGATCAACAACATCGCCAAGGCACACGGCGGCTATTCGGTGTTCGCAGGTGTCGGCGAGCGGACCCGCGAAGGCAATGACCTTTATTGGGAAATGATTGAATCCAATGTGAACAAGGAAGGCGGTGGCGACGGCTCCAAGGCCGCCCTGGTCTATGGCCAGATGAACGAGCCTCCCGGCGCCCGCGCCCGTGT
>JBCCVY010000249.1:0-5863 GCA_039194725.1 Pseudomonadota bacterium | reverse complement strand
TGCGGCCTCCTTTTTTGATTCGGGTATCGATTTTTGAGGCCCTGGAAGTTTGTGCTATTTTTGTTCCTATGTTGCAGTTGACACTTTTTTCTTTTTACAAACAATAAGATGCATGGCGCAAATTATTCCGAACCGGGAAATGCAAGTTTTTCGGGCCGAATTTGCAGCACCATAAATAATTTTTTTACCATTTTCTGGAGCGTGCGAAAAACCGGGATTGCCTTAAAATTGCCTATCAGAGTCAACCGTTTGGAGCGGTGAAGCCTTGTTACGCACGGTCGCCTGCAACCCCTGAAAAAGCCCGGCTTGCTGCACTTTTTCCGCCAAGCTCTTGCATGGCCTGCGGGCCGGATTGTAATGTCTTGTCACTGGCCGCGTCTCATGTGGCAGTCAATAAGAAGTAAAAACATTGGTGTAAACGGGTTGCCCTGTGGCAGGGGCTGGGCCGTCCGGGATTATCTCGGTAGTTAGTGGGTTGAGTAACAGGGGTGGTCGGCTCTTATGGGTTGGCCATGGGCGGCGGAATTCGTCTTGTAGAATAGGTTGTTCTGGTGACTTTGGCAGGTCTCCAAACCCTTTCTGCTGCCTGTTTCCCAACAGTTTTGTTTTGGGGTTGATGCTTTGTGGGTCAACGTTATGGATGCAGGAGAACAAGCGGTGGCGGCTAGAGGTCGGGAACGCAAACCAGTTGAAGGTCATTTGCGGGGCAGCGATGATCATCACGACGGTCGAACTGATGAAGGGGCTCATTCAGGACCAACTCGCACGACACTGGGGGGTGTCTGGACCCGGGTCGCGGCCCGGCTGCGGGCCGAGCTGGGCGAGGACCTGTACACCAGCTGGTTCGCGCGCATGGAGCCGGAAAGCCTGGCGGACGGTACCCTCAATGTGTCCGTTCCAACACGGTTTCTGCGCAGCTGGATCAAGTCCCATTACGTAGACCAGCTGACGGCATGCTGTGCCGCCGAATACAAGGGGGTCACCGTCGTCGAACTGCAGGTGCGCACCCGTGGCCTGCCGACCGCCGCCCAGGCGGTCGCCCCCGTCGCCAGCCTTGACGGGGTGTCCGACGAAGCCGCGGAACCGGTCGCCAAGACACTGCGTGCAGGATCCCGGCAGGGCAATGACCGCGGCTCGCAGCTCGATCACAACCTGACGTTTGAAACCTATGTTCAAGGCCAGTCAAACGCGCTGGCCCACGCCGCCGCCATGCGTGTGGCCGAGGCCCGTCCCGGCGCGCCTGTGAGCTTCAATCCGCTGTTCATTCATTCCGCAGCCGGGCTCGGCAAGACCCATCTGATCAATTCCATTGCATGGCGCATCCGCGACCTGAACCCGGACCGCAAGGTTCTTTACATCACCGCCGAACGCTTCATGTACCACTTCATGGCGGCGCTGAAAGTCCGCGATACCCTCTCGTTCAAGGACTACTTCCAGTCCATCGACGTCTTGTTGATCGACGACCTGCAGTTCCTGCAGGGCAAGGCCATGCAGCAGGAGTTCTGCCACACTTTCAATTCCCTGGTTGATGCAAAGCGTCAGGTGGTTATCGCAGCAGATGTACCGCCTCCACAGCTTGAAAGCATTGACCAGCGCATGCGGTCGCGCCTCGCCGGCGGCCTTGTGGTCGACATCGAAACGCCGGACATCGCTCTCAGGCGGTCAATCCTGCAGTCAAAGCTCGCCGCTGCCCAGCGCAAGGACCCGAGCCTGATCGTGGCCGAAGATGTGCTGGAGTTCGTTGCCAACCGCATCACCGGTGCCGGGCGCGAGCTGGAAGGCGCGTTGAACCGGATCATCGCCAGCCAGCATCTGACCCGCCAGCCGATGACCGTGGACATGGCCGCCTTTGCGCTTCGCGACCTGTCGCACACGTCCGAGCTTATCCGGGTCAGGGTCGATGACATTCTGCGCATTGTCGGCCGGCACTTCAATGTCACGCGTGCCGATCTGCTCAGCCCGCGCCGCGCCCGGGCAGTGGTTCGTCCGCGCCAGATCGGCATGTATCTGGCCAAGAAACTGACGTCACGCTCGCTGCCTGAAATCGGCCGCCGCTTCGGCAATCGCGATCACAGTACGGTGCTTCACGCCGTGCGCAAGGTGGAGGAGCTGATGCAGGCCGACGAAAAGCTGGCCCGCGAAGTTACGCTGTTGTCGCGATTGATCGAGCAGGGGTGAATATCTGACTATTTCAGCCTGGTTTTCCACATTTCGGGACCTCACCGAGGCTCTGCAGCGGGACTTTGCCTTGCGCACCTGAGCGCAACAGCTTAAGTCTCGTTGGGCTGTGCGCAGGGTGAAGATCGCGCAGCTTGTTTGACAGTTTTCGAGGACGCTCAGGCCATGCGGGTTACCATTGAACGCGGTACGTTTTTGAAGTCGCTGAACCATGTTCAGTCGGTGGTGGAACGCCGCAACACAATTCCGATTCTGTCCAACGTGCTGCTGCAGGCTGCAGACAATGTCCTGAAGCTGAACGCAACCGATCTCGATATAGAGATTGTCGAACAGACCGGCGCGGATGTGGTGCAGGCCGGCTCCACCACGGTGCCGGCCCACATGCTGTATGACATTGTGCGCAAGCTGCCGGACGGGGCGCAACTGCAACTGGAGCAAGGTCCAGACGAAGGCCGGCTGGCGATCATCGCCGGCCGCTCGCGATTTTCCCTGCAGGCACTGCCGCCGCAAGACTTTCCCGACCTCGCCAGCGGCGAGGCGACACATTCCTTCACCATGGCGCCGGCCGACCTCAAGCTGATGATCGAGAAGACGCGCTTTGCGATTTCAACGGAAGAGACCCGCTACTACCTGAACGGCATTTACCTGCACACGCTGGATACTGGCACCATGCGCGCGGTTGCCACCGACGGGCACCGGCTGGCGCGGGTTGAACTGCCTGCGCCGGACGGAGCGTCAGGCATGCCCGGCGTCATCGTTCCGCGCAAAACGGTCCTGGAGCTGGCCAAGCTCATCGAAGATGAAGACGGAGATGTCGCCATCTCCCTGTCGGCATCGAAAGTCCGTTTTGATCTGAACGGACTGGTGCTGACGTCGAAGCTGATCGACGGCACGTTTCCCGACTACGAGCGGGTCATTCCGACCGGCAACGACAAGGCACTGCAGGTCGACACCAAGGTGTTTGCCCAGGCTGTAGACCGTGTGTCGACGATTTCCAGCGAGAAGGGCCGCGCGGTCAAGCTTAACATTGCGCCGGACCGGCTGACCCTGACGGTTAACAATCCCGATTCCGGTTCAGCCGAGGAAGAGATTGCAGCGGATTACTCGGCAGATCCCATCGACGTCGGTTTCAATTCACGTTACCTGCTCGACATTGCCGGTCAGTTCAAGGGCGATACGGCAACCTTCATGCTGTCGGACTCCGGCTCGCCGACCATTCTGCGCGATGCTGCCGACGACAGGGTGCTGTACGTCCTGATGCCGATGCGTGTTTAGGGTTTGGACCCCGGTGCGGTTTGCTCTTGCGCACTGCGTTACGGTATTGCATGTCCAGTACCGTTGAGGCCGGAGACGCCACTTTGCCGCTGAAGCCATCCCTGACCATTGTCAGCCTGACCCTGTCGTCGTTTCGCAACTATGACAGCGCGCGCATTGAGCCGGCTGCCGGGTTGATCGCCCTGTGCGGTCACAACGGGGCCGGCAAGACCAACCTGCTGGAGGCCATTTCACTGCTGACGCCGGGCCGCGGCATGCGCGGCGCCGCTTTTGACGATCTCGTCAGGTCGGGGACCGGCAACGGCTGGGCCGTGTCGGCGGTGATTGACAGTCCGGCCGGCGAAGTAAGGCTGGGAACGGCATGGCAGGCCGCAGCCGCGGATGGCGGCGAGACTGCGTCGGCAGGCTCCCGGGAAGTGCGTATTGATGGCCAGGTCCAGCGCAGCGCCGGTAGCCTGGCAGACCATGTCCGTGCCTTGTGGCTGACGCCTGCGATGGATCGCCTGTTTGCCGGCCCGGCGTCTGATCGGCGCCGGTTTCTGGACCGGCTGACAGCGACATTCGACCCGTCACACGGAACCCGCGTCAATGCGCTTGAGCGGCTGTTGCGAGAACGCAACCGGCTCAACGCAGAAGACGTCCGACAGGCCGGCTGGCTCGACAGCGTTGAGGCCCAGCTGGCCCAGACCGCGGTGGCGGTGGCCGCTGCCCGCAACGACGCCATTGCGGCGGTGCGCAGTTTCATAGCCGACGCCAGGCAGCGTGGGTCCGCACGCCCGTTTCCATGGGCCGAAGTGATCGTGGACGGTGAGCTGGAGCAGCAACTAATTGACCGTCCAGCCGTGCAAATTGAGGATGAATATCGTACACTTTTGGCTGATTCGCGTGGTCTGGACCGGGCCGCCGGGAGAACCTTGCGCGGACCGCATCGCGCTGACCTGCTGGTGAGCCACGGTCCGCGGCAAATGGAAGCCCGGTTGTGCTCGACAGGTGAGCAAAAGGCGCTATTGATAGGGTTGGTTCTGGCGCAGGCGCGAGCGGTTCGTGAGACGTTCAACGGCGTGGCGCCGCTGCTGTTGCTGGACGAGATTGCAGCGCACCTGGACGATGTCCGGCGTGGCGCGTTGATGGAAGAATTGCTGGAGCTGGGGAGCCAGGCCTGGATGACGGGGACAGACAGGCAGTTGTTTGAAGCAGCAACCCGCTGCGCACAGATTTATGAGGTCAGCGACGGGCATGTATCGCCCGGCCGGCCGGAACAGGAAACCGCATGAACGACACACCGCAAGACAAGCAGCCGGAGGAATACAGTGCCGACAGCATCAAGGTTCTGAAAGGGCTCGATGCGGTGCGCAAACGTCCCGGCATGTATATCGGCGACACCGATGATGGTTCCGGACTGCATCACATGATCTACGAAGTCGTCGACAATGCCATCGATGAATCGCTGGCGGGCTATTGCGACCGCGTGGAAGTGCGGCTGAACGCAGACGGCTCGTGCTCGGTGTCCGACAACGGACGCGGCATCCCGACGGCCATTCACTCCGAAGAGGGCATATCGGCTGCGGAAGTGATCATGACCCAGCTTCATGCCGGCGGTAAGTTTGACCAGAACTCCTACAAGGTGTCCGGCGGCCTGCACGGCGTCGGTGTGTCGGTGGTCAACGCGCTGTCGACCAAGCTGACGCTGGACATCTGGCGTGATGGCAAGCACTGGCAGATGACTTTCAGTGACGGCGTGTCCGACGGGCCGCTGACCGCGGTCGGTGACCAGGGCGACAAGAAGGGCACCGAGATCACCTTCCTGCCGAGCCCTGAGACATTCACCATGACCGAGTTTGATTTCAACACGGTCGAGCACAGGCTGCGCGAACTGGCGTTTCTGAATTCGTGCGTCTTCATCAATGTGACCGACAATCGTCCCGCTGAACCCAAGTCAGTCGACCTGCACTATGAAGGCGGTATTTCGGCGTTCGTGCAGTACCTCGACCGGGCCAAGCAGGCCATGCTGGACGACCCGATCTCGATGCAGGTCGAAAAGGACGGCGTGACGGTCGAATGCGCCCTGTGGTGGAACGACAGCTACCACGAGAACGTGCTGTGTTTCACCAACAACATTCCCCAACGCGACGGCGGCACGCACCTGGCCGGTTTCCGCGGCGCGCTGACCCGTATCATCAACAATTATGCCAATGAGTCCGGCATTGCCAAGAAAGAGAAAGTCTCGCTGACTGGCGACGATGCACGCGAAGGCCTGACCTGCGTGCTGTCGGTCAAGGTGCCGGACCCGAAGTTTTCCTCGCAGACCAAGGACAAGCTGGTTTCGTCCGAAGTGCGGCCGATCGTGGAGAGCTCGGTCGGTGAGGGCCTGTCCACCTGGTTTGAGGAACACCCGGCGGAAGCCCGCGCC
>JBCCVY010000248.1:0-5867 GCA_039194725.1 Pseudomonadota bacterium | reverse complement strand
CATCCAGCCCCTCAGCGGGCTGCTTGAGACTGACTGGTCGCCATATACATTCACGATGAACTGGCAGGTGACCAGAAGACGGAAGTGGATACGATTTGAAAAGGGCGATCCCATCGCGCAGGTGTTTCCGGTTCCGCGCGGCATGGTCGACGCCACCGAACCGGAAATCCGCCGGCTGGCCTCGGACGATGCACTGAATGACATGGTGCTAGGATGGCACCAGTCACGAAAGGAGTTCATTCAAGCTCTGCGCCGCCGCGACCCTGACGCGGTCGAACAGGCCTGGCAGAAGCATTATTTTCGCGGGCAGTACCCGGACGGCAGTCCCGGTCCTAGCGAACATCAAACCCGGATCAGGCCACGACCATTCAAGCCTGAGTGAAATCACTGGCTAAGCAATCGATCTGACCGGCGGCATTGTTCGCGGCACCGGTCAGTTCCGTGGTTGCGACCCGCATCATGCTCTAGTTCGGAGTCCGGCCATGGTCCGGAAGTGGTTGGTCAGGGTGTCTGCAAAGTCCCTTGCCAGCAGCGATACCGGGCGGTGATTGGGGCGCAGGATGGCCAGTTCAAACGCGATGTCGGGATGAAACGGCTTGAATGTCACGCCGGCTGTCTGGCCGCTGCGATAGAGCCGGTAGCTGGCAGCCGTTACGGGATCGACCACAGCGCAGGCCAGGCCGTTTTCCACATAGGTCAAAAGCGGAATGAAGTACTGGGTTGCGAACGCCACGTTCATTGTTGCCCCGGCTGCGGCAAAGGTGTCCTGCAGCCGGATGGAGACCGGATGCTCATCCATCAGGATGCCGATCGGCCTTGCGTCAAGATGATCGATGGTGAGGGTCTTTTCTGCCGCCAGCGGGCTTTGCGCCGGGATCGCGCACAGGCAGGAAAAGCGTGTCAGTTCAAAGTCTATCAAGCCGCTTTCGCGCGACAGGTTCGGATGATTGTCGCAGATGCCGATGTCATATTGCTGGGCCGCCACCAGCTGGATAACGGCTTCGCTGCTGCGCGAGACCAACGTGGTCTTGATGTCCGACTTGTCTTTGGCGTACTTCGAGACTACGTCCGGCAGCACAAACACTGACGGGCCCGGCATGCAGGCGATGCGCAGCTCGCCGCTTTGAAGCGCCTTGATGCGGCGCATGTTCTGAGTGATTGACTCGACCCGCTTCAACAACTCGCCGCACTCTTCAAAAAGATAGCGGGCTTCGGGAACCGCATGCAGCCGCCCGCCCTTGCGGTCGAACAGCTTCATGCCCAGATCGCTTTCCAGGTTGGCAATGGTGGCGCTGATAGACGGCTGCGTCCGGTTGAGGTTGCGCGCAGTCTGTGAAATCGAACCGGTCAGCATGACCTCATGAAAGGCGCGCATCTGATTTAGATTCATGATACACCCACAAATTTTTTCTATGACTTTAAAGAAAATGAAAATTTGTGCAAATGGCTGGTGCGGCGTACGCTTTTCTCCGAGGTTTCACAGGGAAGCCGGTTCAAGGGAGAAAGAGTAATGACGTTCCACAAGACACTCATGGCTGTTCTGGCCGCAGGCACATTATTGGCGGCAGGCGTCGCGCAGGCGCAGTCACCGCAGTTTTTCCGCATCGGCACGGGCGGCGCCGGCGGCACCTATTTCCCCATTGGCGGTACGATTGCCAATGGCATATCCGCACCTCCAGGCGCACGGCCCTGCGACAAGGGCG
Organism: Pseudomonadota bacterium; assembly: GCA_039194725.1. GTDB lineage: Bacteria > Pseudomonadota > Alphaproteobacteria > Rhizobiales > Aestuariivirgaceae > Anderseniella. The sequence continues at coordinate 4,164 of JBCCVY010000248.1, read as the reverse complement.
GCCAGTGCGGCGTGCCCGGCCTGATCGCCATCGCCCAGTCGACGACGGCTTCGGTGTTCAACAATGCGGCCGTGCAGAACGGCGAGCTGGAGGCAGGCCTGGCAGCCGCCGACGTCACCCGCTCGATGTATCTTGGCGAAGGCAAGTTCGAAGGCAAGCCGCACCCTAAGCTGCGCATCATCGCAAACCTGTATCCGGAAGACCTGCACCTGGTGATGCCGAAGGGCGCGAAGATCAATGATCTCGGTGACCTCAAGGGCAAGCGCGTCGGCATTGCGCAGGCCGGGTCCGGCACCCAGGTTGCGGTGCTGCAGATGCTTGAAGCATGGGGTGTCAACCGTGACAACATGGAAGAGGCTGAACTGAACAACAGCCAAAGTGCGGAGCGCCTCGCCGATGGTCAGCTTGACGCCTACTTCTACGCTGCCGGCTGGCCGGTCGCAGCCATGGTGCAACTGTCCACGACCAAGGGCATGAGCCTGCATTCGTTCAGCGAGGACGATCTGAAAAAGATCAACGGCATCATACCGGCCTACATTCCGTCGAAGATTCCGGCTGGTGTCTATGAAGGTGTCGATACGGACACGCTGACGCCGGCGGTGAGTGCCCTGCTGGTGGTGTCTTCGGACCAGTCCGAAGAGCTTGTCTACGGCATCACCAAGGCGTTGTGGAACGACAACACCCGCAAGCTGCTCGACAATGGCCATGCCAAAGGCAAGCAGATCACGCCGGACACCGCTCTTGACGGGGTCCTTGCGCTCGGCGTGCCGCTGCATCCGGGGGCCGAGAAGTTCTACAAGGAAGCCGGCCTGCTCAAGTAAGCTAGAGCCCGATTGAAGAACCTGAAGCCTGGAATGGCGGGCGACGCCTGAACTGGCGACGCCCGTCACCCAAAAGACTGCGCAGGGGAGGCCATTGTGAGCACATCGAACGACGCCGATCGTGAGCTGTCAGCCGAAGAGCTTTCAGCCATCGAGGAAAAGTATGACGAGGCGTCCCAGACGCGGCAGGTCTCGGCGCCGGTGGGCAAGGTGCTGAAGGTGGTGGCGCTGGTGTTTGCGCTCTACCACTATCTCACCGCAGGCTTCGGCCTGCCGGCCGATCACTGGCACATGGGCTGGCATCTGACCGGCCTGTTCATCCTCACCTACGCCCTGTTCCCGATTTTCAGGACCAAGAGCCTGCTGGCGATGAAGGTCAGCCGGCTGCGGGTGGGCAATATTCCCCTGTACGACCTGACGTTCATGATCTTGGGGGTGGCGGCGTCGCTCTATGTCGGCGTGGCGTGGCGCGGCATCCCGGTGCTCGGCATCGAAGAGCAGACGTTCCGGATGGGCAATCCCAATTCCTATGACATCTTCTTCGGCGTTATCATCATCGTCCTGGTCCTCGACCTGGCGCGGCGCACCCTGGGCTGGGTGCTGCCGCTGATCATCTGCGTTTTCATATCCTATGCGCTGCTCGGCCCCTGGTTTCCGGGCATATTGCAGCATCCGGGCGTCAAGTTTAACACCTTCGTATCGAGCATGTACTTCCCGCAGGAAGGCATTTTCGGCGTCACGCTGTGGGTGGTGTCGACCATCGTGTTCCACTTCGTCCTGTTCGGCGTGATTGCCCAGCGCACCGGCCTTGGCGCCCTGTTCATCGACAACGCGACCATCCTGGCCGGCCGCTATACCGGCGGACCGGCCAAGGTGTCGGTGGTCTCGTCGGCGTTTTTCGGCACGATCTCCGGCTCATCCGTGGCCAACACCGTGTCCACCGGGGCTCTCACCATCCCGAACATGAAGCGGCTCGGATATCCGGCCCACTTTGCCGGCGGCGTCGAGGCGGCTGCCTCGGCCGGCGGGCAGATCACCCCGCCGATCATGGGGGCTGCCGCCTTCATCATGGCGGAGTTTTTGGAGCTTCCCTACACGACGATCGTGATCGCTGCGATCTTCCCGGCGCTTCTGCACTATGTCGGGGTGTTCGCCGTGGTGCACCTCATGGCGCGCAAACTGGATCTGAAGGGCTTGTCGAAGGACATGCTACCGCAGTTTGCCGCAGTGTGGCGCGACGGCTGGGCCAACATCATTCCGCTGGTCGGGCTGCTGATCGTGCTGTTCTCCGGCTACACGCCGTTCATGTCGGCGTTCTGCGGCATATCGCTGTCGGTTATCGTCGGCATGGCGCGCTGTCGGGCGCCGGTTACCCTGGTGCTGCCTGCCTTGTTCATCGCTTTCGTGCTGTGGAAGTATTCGGACGGTGGTTTTGATCTGATGATGAGCGCCATACTGATTGCCGGGTCGGTCATCGGCACCTTCAATCCGCAGCCGCGGGTTCAGATCCCTGAAATGAGCGAGTCCGTGCAACTGGGCGTGAAGTATGCCCTGGCCGTGGGTGCTGCGTCGGCCGCGGTCGGCATTGTGGTTGGGGTCATCAACACCACCGGGATAGGTTTCCGCATCGGTTTCATGGTCACCCAGGGTGCCGGCAGCATGGCATCGGGCCTCTACGACCTGATTACCATCGGCGGACTGGAACTGTTTGCCGTCACCGACCTGCAGCTGTTCTTGTCGCTGGTGTTCGTGGCCGTGGCCTGCATCCTGATGGGGGCGGGCATTCCGACGACGGCGCTCTACATCATGCTGGTGTCGGTGGCGCAACCGGCGCTGGCACAGCTTGGCGTGCCGCCGATCGCCAGCCACATGTTCGTGCTGTATTACGGCGTGGTGTCGGAAATCACCCCGCCGGTGTGTACGTCGGCCTATGCCGCCGCCGCGATCGCCAACGCAAACCCGTTCCGGACCGGCATTTCAGCCTTCACGCTCGGGCTCGGCAAGGTGGTGGCGCCGATGGCGTTTGTGTATGCGCCGGTCCTGCTGATCGTCTCGTCAACCGGATTCGACCTGGTGACCTTCAGCTACACGGCGACCAGTTGCATCCTCGGCGTGCTGTTCCTGTCTGCCGCCGTGGTCGGCTTCTTCCTGGCTCCGATGAGTACACCGGAGCGGCTGCTGTTTGCACTGTCCGGCGTGGTGATGATTGCGCCAAGCTTCCAAGCCGACCTGGTGGCCCTGGCCATCGCGGCGCCGACGCTGCTCATCCAGATTGCCAAGCGCCGCAACGTGCAGGCGCCGGCCGGGGCCGGATAGGCCTGTGGGCAGTCCTACAGAGGCAGGTGGGCAGGTCACCATACTCGGTGCCGGCATCGTCGGGGTGTGCTGCGCCCTGAGCCTGCAGGAGAAAGGGCATTCGGTTACCCTGATTGACCGCGAGCTGCCTGGCGAAGCGACCAGTTACGGCAATGCGGGGGTCATCTCGCCCTGGTCATGCGTGCCGCAATGCATGCCCGGCACACTGCAGCAGATCCCCGGATGGCTGTTGAGTTCCGATGGTCCGGTGAGCATCCGCTGGCGCGATCTGCCGACAACGGTGCCCTGGGCCCTGCGGTTCCTGGCCAACACCCGGCTGTCCAAGGTTGAGGACATCTCGCGGGCGATGAGCGCGCTGGTGCGCGACAATGTCGACGTCTATCGCCGCTTTCTCAAAGGCACCGGTCATGAGAACCTGCTGCGCGACAGCTGGTATGTGAACGTGTTCCGCGGCACGGCCAGCCCAGTGCTGAGTGATCTTGCCTGGCGGCTGCGCATCGAAAAAGGTGCGCCGATTGAGATTGTGCGGGACGGAGAGATTCGCGACATCGAACCCGCCATCAGTGAAGATTATCATACTGCCGTCATCATCAAGGATCAGGGCCGTGCGGCGGCGCCTGGCAGGCTGTGCAAGGTTCTGGCCGACAAGGCGCAAGCACAGGGTGCACGGTTTGTGCAAGCCGAAGTGCGCGGGATCGAAAAGGTGTCGGGGGAAGGGTTTGTGCTGGTGACGCCGGAAGACAGGATCGCGGCATCACGCTTGGTCCTGGCAGCCGGCATCTGGTCAGCCGACCTGCTCAGGTCGCTGGGCGTCAAACTGCCGCTGATCTCGGAACGTGGCTACCACCTGGAGTTCTCAGACCCGGGCGTTGCGCTCAATCACTCGGTTGCCGATGTTCAAGGCAAGTTCGTGGTCAGCAGCATGGAAGGTGGGCTGCGATCAGCCGGCACGGCGGAATTTGCCCACCATAGCGCACCGCCGCGCTACAGCCGGGCCGACATGCTGGGCCCGCAAACCAAAAGACTT
>JBCCVY010000247.1:0-5869 GCA_039194725.1 Pseudomonadota bacterium | reverse complement strand
GCCCAGCAAGCCATGATGATTTCACCGGATCAATGGCGCGAACTGGCCAAGCCCAGGTTCGACTACATGTTCAAGGAGTTCCGCAAGGCCAACGACGACCTGTTCATCAAGCTGCACTCGTGCGGCGACTACTCACCCATCATCCCCGACATGATCGAATTGGGCGTGGACCTGTCCGGTCTGATGCAGCCGACCGGCGGCAACAAGGACCAGGTTGGCATCAAACGCAAATACGGTGCCGACCTGGCGCTGATCGGCGGGTTCGATGTGCAGAACCTTCTGCCGCGCGGGCAGGTCGAGGCGGTGCGCAACGGTGTTCTTGAGACCATGAAGAACCTGGCCACCGGAGGCGGATACATCTTCTCGCCATCCCACTACATTCTCGCCGATGTTCCAATCCAGAACATCTACACAATGATCGAGGCCCAGCGGGAATTTGGGACCTACGGCAAATACCCGTTGAACTGAGGAGACTATTATGAGCGATCCTGAACTCCAGATACCGCAAGGCTGGGAAGATCGGGCCGTCGATGGCTGGGAATGGGCAACCTTGTGGGAGGCCGTTGAAGAGGGCGATCACGGCTATACCCATGACCGGGTACAACAGGCCATCGATGCCGACATTGATCCGCGCGTGATCCTGGATGACGGCCTGTTTCCGGGGTTCAATCTGCAAGGCGACCGGTTTTCCGCGCAGATCATCTTCATCCCGGAAATGCTCATCACCGCGCGCGCCATGAAGGCCGGGCTGGCGCTGATCAGGCCCCTGCTGGCGGCCAACGACGAAAAGCCGCTTGGCACATTCGTGATGGGCACCGTGCTTGGCGACATGCACGACATCGGCCAGTCAATCGTGACCATCATGCTGGAAAATGCCGGGTTCAACGTGATCAACCTGGGCACTGACGTGCACCCCGACAGGTTCATCGAAACCGCCGCTGAGGAAAAGGCCGACATGATCGGATTTTCGGCGCTGTTGTCGACCACCGTCTACTATCAGAAGGTGACCATCGACGAGTTCGAGAAATCCGGTCATCGCGACAAGGTGCACATTCTCATCGGCGGCGCACCGACCACCCAGGAATGGGCCGATGAATGCGGCGCCGACGGCTGGGGCCGCGACGCAATGGAAGCAGTCAAACTGGCCCGCAAGCTGATCGCCGCCGATAGGGGGGCATGGGCATAGGTCCACTATATGTCTGACAAAGTTCAACTCCGGATCAATGCTGACGATGGGCAGGAAAAGTCCATCACGGCGGCCCGTGGCGAAACCCTCCTGGAAGCCGCGCACAGGTCCGGAGTTGACATCACAGCGACGTGCGGCATGCGCGGGCGCTGCCGAAGCTGCCGCTGCAAGATCATCGCGGGGGCGGTGCCGCCGCCGACGGTGGCCGATACGGTTCAACTTGGCCATGAGGAAATCCGTGAGCGGTTCCGGCTGGCCTGCCAGACCCGTATTGTCGCCGATACCGTCATCAAGCCGATGCCGCCGAAATCGGAGTCCGGCCATCAGCTCCTGGGCGGACAGGTGGAGACCACATCGCTTGACCTGGTCTCCGGTGTTGAAAAGATCGCCATCACGGCGAATACACCGGTTTCGGAACATCACCAGACCAGCGATATCGAGGAAGTGTTCATGGCGATCGGGGACCGCCTGAAATCGCGCCTGGTCTCCGGAGCGCTGCTGCAGGACCTTCCGGCAAAACTGCGGGAACAGAAAGGCGCGCTCACCGTCACCCTGTTTCGCGGCAAGATAGCCGATATCGAAGTCGGTGACACAACCGGCAAATGCTATGGCATGGCCATCGACATCGGGACCACCTCGATTGTCGGCTCGTTGCTGGACCTGGAAACCGGAGAAGAGCTGGCTGCTGTCGGCATGCTGAACCCACAGGCGCCGTTCGGCGCCGACCTTATGTCGCGGATCGCCTACGCCCAGTTCAAGCCAAAAAACCTGGCGCAACTGCGCGGCAAGGTGCTGAGCGGCCTCAACGACCTGGTCCGGCAGGCGGCCGACAAGGCGGACGTGTCCGCAGCACACGTCTACAAGATCGTGGTCGTCGGCAACACCTGTATGCATCATATCCTTCTGGGCATTGACGTCAGCTATCTTGGCCTGGCGCCCTATGCGCCCACGGTGCGTGACGCCCAGACCATTGCCGCAGCCGACCTGCCGCTGAAGACGGCACCACGGGCGCATATCTGCACGCTGCCGATCCTGGCCGGCTTTGTCGGCGCTGACGCGCTGGCGTGCGTGCTGGCGACACGGATCTATGACAGCGACACAGTGCGCGGGCTGGTCGATATCGGCACCAACGGCGAGATGGTGCTGGGCTCGAAAGACAAGCTGATTGCCTGTTCCGCTCCGGCAGGACCGGCCTTCGAAGGCGCGCAGATCCGCCACGGCATGCGCGGCGCAGTAGGCGCCATCGAGCGGGTCAGCATCTCAGATGACGTTGCCTGCCAGACCATCGGCAGTGACGCGGCCGTCGGGATCTGCGGGTCCGGACTGATCGAGGCATGCGCCCGAATGTCCGATGCGCGCGTGCTGAACAAGATGGGATCGATCAAGTCCACCGCCGAGCTGCCGGAAGCGGTTTCGGCCCGAATCCGCAAGGGCGACCATGGCCAGGAATTCGTGCTGGTCTGGAAAACCCAGGGTGGAAAAGATGAAGACATCTCCCTGACCCAGGGCGATGTGCGCCAGTTGCAACTGGCCAAGGCGGCAATTTATTCCGGCGTGATGATGCTGATGAAGGCGATGGATGTGAGCGCGGATGATGTGGACGAACTGCTGCTGTGCGGTGGTTTCGGAAATTATGTCGACATTGAAAGCGCCGTCAGAATTCGCCTGCTGCCGGAAATGGACCCGGCGAGGATAACCTATGCCGGCAACGCCGCCCTGATGGGCGCTCAGATGGCGACACTTTCAGAAACCGAGATTGATCGCGCCGAGAAACTGGTGGGAACAATCGAACACGTGGCACTGGCCGCACGCACCGACTTTCAGGAATTGTTCATTGACGGCATGAATTTCGGTGAACCGGGCCTACAGGTTGTTTCGCAGCACGATGAGGCGGTAGCGGTATGAAGAAGACAAGAGTGGATATGCTGTTTGGTTTTCTTGGATCGGGCAAGACGACACTGGCAGCGAGAATATTGAATGAATACGGCGCCAAGCGGCGCCTTGCACTGATCGTCAACGAATTCGGCGATGTCGGCGTTGACGGCGAAATCCTGAAAGGCAACAGCATTGACGTGGTACAACTGTCCACCGGCTGCCTGTGCTGCACATTGAAGGGATCGCTGGAAGCAGCCGTCCTGGAGATAGGCGCAAAGTCTGACGTCGACCACATCATCATCGAAGCCACCGGAGTGGCCGAACCTGAACAAGTGATGGAGTCGTTTGCCGGCGAAGAGTTTGTCGACAAGTTCGAGGTCGGACCGATGGTCACCGTTGTCGATGCGCCCAAGTTCATGAAAATCAGGACCATGCTTGGTCCGTTTTACGAAGCGCAGGTTGAAAAATCCGACTATGTGATCCTCAACAAGCTGGACATGGGCGATGTTGACCAGTTCAAGCAGGTGCAAGCGGAGGTCGCGCAGCTGAACCCGGACGCAGTGATCCGGTTCGCCGAGCGCTGCGACGTGGACCTGAACGAAGTCCTGGACGGCCCGTCGAGCCAGGCGCTCAAAAACTGGGAGGCAGACGAACACGATGATGAGCATGCGCACGCGCATGACCATGACCATGACCATGGTCACTCGCACGACCACCACCATGCCCTGCACGCACCGGCCGATTCATTTGTTCTGGACGTGCCCGATGACGTGGACCGCCAGGCGCTGATCGAGCTTTATGAAAAAGCCCCGGAAAGCCTGTGGCGGTCGAAAGGTTTCGTGCGGATAGATGGCAGGGACCATCTTGTTCAGGTCGCCATGGGCAGCGTAGAAATAACGCCGACAGACCCGCGCGACCGGCACTACCTGGTTTTCATCGGGGACGGAATTGAACCGGAATTCTTCACAAGCCTGCTGGAGAATTCAAAGCTCGCAGAGACTGCAGACTCATGATCTCCACCGCCACCAAAGACACCCCCGCCCGCTCGCAGGCAGAACGTGCCTACTGGCTGCTGGCCGAACGCATAATCCGGCTGGAACTGCCGCCAGGCGCGGTGCTGCTCGACCGCGACATCATGGCGGAAACCGGCATTGGCAGGACACCCATCCGCGAAGCGATGCAGCGCCTGGCCACCGAGGGGCTGACGGTCCACTATCCGCATCGCGGCGTGGTGGTGTCGGAAATCAGCGCCGCCAGCACGCGCAGCATCTATGAGTTCAGGGCACTGATTGACGGTGAGGCGGCGCGCCTGGCAAGCCTGAGGCGGTCGGACGAGGAATCCGCCACATTGACGGCCATCGCCAAGGACCTGGAGCAACTGGCCAGTGGCGAGGATGTCGACAAGTATGTGAGTGTCGACCGGTCTTTTTACGATGCCCTGGGGGCGGCATCGAAGAACCAGTACATTCAGGAGACGATACCGCGGATTTTCAATCTGCACTTGCGGTTGTGGTTCTATATCTCGCAAACCCGCGGTGACTGGAGTGCGCTGGCCAAGGCGCATTCGGACATGGCGATTGAGACCGCCGATGCCATTCGCTGCAAGGATTCCGACCGGTCAAACCTGGCGGTACGATCGTACATCGCGCAGCGGCAGAAAGACATGCGCAACCTGATTTGAATAGGGTGTGTAAAGGAGGAAGCAATGAGCCGGGATCTGACCAAGGAAGAACAACAGAAGTTTGTCGAAATGTACGGCACGGGCAGCAGATGTGTGTCGTGCGGAAACCAGGACGTGATCGTCAAGATCTGGGAAAAGCACGGTACCAACGCAGCTGAAATCGGCGGTGACATCAGCCCCACCGGTATCGTCGGCGCGCTGGTGACCTGCGATTCATGCGGGCACGCGGAAACGGTGGCGCGTGCCAGGATACTCGAGGCCAGCTAGAGCCTGCAACGGCTCCGTCAGCGCCGGCGGGCACAACCGCCCGCGGGGTTTGACAGGCGCCCTCAGGCCGCCGCCTGGGCTCTCACATATTTCAGGTATTTGAGACCGTACTCGTCGTCCGCAGTCATGACGGCGGCGGCCATCTCATACTCGCCCTGATCGGCAGGCGGTTTCAGGATTTCTTCCAGAGGGTTCATCAATGGGTCGATCATGACCGAGTCGCAGCCCGCGTCCATGCACAGGCGAATAAACGCATCGTTCAACAGCTTGCGCCGCGGCAGGCCGAAGGACACGTTGGACAGTCCGCCGAAAATACGGACGTCCGGAAACTTCTCGCGCAGCCCCTTGACCGCATTGAGGAAATGCACACCGAACTGCGGACCGGCGCCGACCGGGAACACCAGCGGGTCGAGGAACCGGTCACGCATGGGCACACCCTTGTCATCCATCATCGCCATCAGCTTGGTCAGGTTGGCGATGCGCTCGTGTTCATCCTGCGGCATGCCGGAATCGCCTGAACCATTGGCGAAGATCAGGGCGCCTGCCTCCTTGCCGATGTCGATCACGACATCACGGCCGGCTTCCAGGCTGACCGAGTTGATGGCCGGGCGCGACAGCGACATGTCGTAGACTTCCAGCCCGGCCCGCAGCGTATCGGGATCCGAACTGTCGACTGCAAAGGACACATCCGGGCATATCTTCTGCGCTGCCTTGACGATCCAGCGCATGTATTCGTGGCGTTCCTCCGGATACACCGACAGTTCGTCGACACACAAATCAACGATGTGGGAGCCGGCGTTGACCTGCGCCTTGATGGCCCAGGTCAGGAAATCCATTTCCTGATCCTTCACGCCTTGCCG
>JBCCVY010000246.1:0-5870 GCA_039194725.1 Pseudomonadota bacterium | reverse complement strand
TGAAAATCTTGCCGTCACCGATGCGACCGGTCCGCGCCGCCTGCATGATGGCCTCGACCGCCTGGTCCACCAGGCCGTCATCAAGCACGATCTCGATGCGCACTTTGGGCAGGAAATCGACAATGTACTCGGCGCCGCGGTACAATTCCGTATGACCCTTCTGGCGACCGAAGCCCTTGGCTTCGGTAACGGTGATTCCCTGCAGGCCGACTTCCTGCAGCGCTTCCTTCACCTCGTCGAGCTTGAACGGTTTGACGATAGCCTCGATCTTTTTCATTCTGCCTCCCACGGCCGGTTGATAGGTTTCAGGTGCTTTGCCGAACCAAAATTGTAGCCCGCGAATTGCACAAGCTGTGCCAATTGCCGAGCCGAGAAAATTACTCTTTAAAACAGTTTGTTAGATGCCTCTGTTGAATCTCTGTGGCGTCTGTTTCACGCCAAAAAATAGGCAGTTGCACAAAAAATAGGCATTTGAAGAAGGCGGGTGTCGTGTCTGTTATCTTCATCTTTGGCGCAAACGGACCAATGTGAGCAGACCTGCGATCAGGCTGATCCGGCCAACCCGGTTGACCTCTTTGCCATCAGGTATCACATAGCGGACGTTCGCGTGGACCCACCAACCCATCGGGAAGAAACCAGTCATGCTCCGGTCACAGCTCGCCAGCCTCGTCAACCACCGTCGCTTTGAACAGGTCATTGTCGGCTTGATCGTGCTCAACGCCATTACGCTGGGGCTGGAGACCAGCCCGTGGTGGATGAGCCGCTTCGGCGACGTTCTCATGTTCCTGGACAAGGCCATCCTGGCCATATTCGTTGCAGAAGTCACGGCTCGGCTGATTGTCGATTTCAAAGGCTTCTGGCGTGATCCCTGGCGCATATTCGATTTTACCATCGTTGCAGTGGCGCTGATGCCGGCAACCGGTGCGTTCTCGGTGCTGCGGGCGTTCCGGATACTGCGTGTGCTGCGGCTCATTTCCACCATCAAGGCGATCCGGCGGGTGGTGACCGGACTGCTGTCGGCCATTCCGGGCATGAGCTCCATAGTGCTGCTGCTCGGGCTGATCTTCTATATCTTCTCGGTGATCTCCACCAAGCTGTTCGCCGGTTCGTTTCCGCAGTGGTTCGGATCGCTGGGCGAAAGCGCCTATTCCCTGTTCCAGATCATGACACTGGAAAGCTGGTCCATGGGCATTGTGCGCCCGGTCATGGAGCAGTATCCGCTGGCATGGGCGCTGTTTGTGCCGTTCATCTTGGTCACATCGTTCACGGTGCTGAACCTGTTTATCGGCGTCATCGTCGATGCCATGCAGAAGGAGCACGAGGCCGAGGCGCAGGCGGACCGGGCCGACCTGCACAAGGAAGTCTCAATCATTCTGACCGAGCTGCGCAGCCTGCGGCAGGAGATTGCTGAGCTGAAGGCGACAAAACCTGGCTAGCTGGTTATGCTTTTGCCGATGACCGCGCTGCTGACACCTGATGAAATGTACCAAGCCGACCGCCTGACCATCGAGGCGGGAGTGCCTGGTATCGACCTGATGGAGGCGGCAGGACTTGCCTGCGCCGAATTTATCCGGACACTCAACGAGCCGTGTCCGGTTTGCGTGGTGTGCGGGCCGGGCAACAATGGTGGCGACGGATTTGTGATTGCCCGCCTGCTGGTTGAGGCAGGCTGGCCGGTGAAACTGCTGCTGGCCGGCGACGCCGAACTGCTGAAAGGCGATGCCGCCCTCGCTGCTCAGGCCTGGCGCGGAGAGGTGCTGCCGGCACACCCGGACGAGCTCGATAGCGCGGCCCTTGTCGTCGATGCCCTGTTCGGGGCAGGGCTGGCACGTGACGTGGAAGGTGATTTGGCCGACCTGATTGCAGCAATGAACTCGGCAGATGCGGTACGGGTTGCGATTGACATGCCCAGCGGTGTCGATGGTGCGTCCGGCACCATCAGGGGAACTGCCATCGAAGCCGATCACACCATCACGTTTTTTCGGGCAAAACCCGGACATTACCTCGAACCGGGTCGCAGCCGGCGTGGCGCACTGCACATCGTCGACATCGGCATATCCGACAAGGTGCTGGACGACATCGAGCCCGGTTGCCGCCTCAACTCGCCGAAAGGGTTTGCCAGGTCTGTGCCCACACCTGGAGCGGCCGCACATAAATATTCGCGCGGCGCGGCGCTGATGGTTTCCGGAGACGCCTGCAATACAGGTGCTGCCCGGCTGGCCGCCATGTCGGCGCTCAGGGTGGGGGCCGGACTGGTGACCATGGCGGCACACGCAACCGCGCTACCAGTTCTGGCAAGCCATCTCACGGCGATCATGCTGCGTCAGGCCGACGACGCACGCCAGCTCGCGGCGCTGCTGGGCGATGATCGCATTACCGCCTGCGGCATCGGCCCGGCCTGTGGCGTGGGACATGGCACCGTTGAAAATGTGTTGAGCATACTCGCTGCACAATGCTGCGCGGTGCTGGACGCCGATGCGCTCACCAGTTTTGAGGGCAATGCCGGCCTACTGTTCGAGGCGATCAGGTCGCAGCCGGACCGACGGGTGATACTGACCCCCCATGAAGGTGAGTTTGCCAAACTTTTCAAAGGGCTGGGCGATCCTGGTGAATCAAAGTGCGAGCGTGCCGTAAAGGCGGCCGAGGCCAGCGGTGCGGCGATCGTTCTGAAAGGCTCAGATACGGTCATTGCCGACAGCGATGGTCGCAGCGCCATCAATGCCAATGCGCCGCCGTGGCTCGCCACGGCCGGGTCCGGCGATGTTCTGGCCGGCTTATGCCTCGGCCTGCTGGCCCAGGGCATGCCGGCCTTTGAGGCAGCCGGCGCTGCCGTGTGGCTGCACGGTGAAGCAGCCCGGCGTTTTGGTCCCGGACTGATAGCGGAGGACCTGCCCGGAGCCATTCCCCATGCCTTGGCCAATCTGAACGATTTGTAATAAAGCTCTCGCGTGTTTGTGAGCGCGCCGGCGAGGCTTGCTGTGATAGGGTGCATGTTAATGAAAACACGCGCCTTTATAATATCTTTGTTCATGTTTGTGCTGGCACCGGTCGCGTTGGCGGCGGACGGTTTGCGGGCTCTGCAGAGCCTGAAGGATGCGCGCACCCTGGATGTGTCTGCCAAGCGGTTTGAAGCTGCAAGCGTCACCGGCAGGCCGGTGGTCGTCGCATTTTTCGCATCCTGGTGTCCGCCGTGCACCGACGAGTTCGATGAAATGGCAAAGGTACAGGCGGCAGTCGGAGACAAGAAGGTTACCTTTGTCGGCATCAACCTGTTCGAAGCCTGGGGCGGCAAGAAGGATCCGGCCCGCATGGCCCGGTTCATCGCCCGCACCAGGCCGGGGTTTCCGCTGATTGAAGGCAGCCCTGAAATTTCCGCCGCGTTCGGCAGCATTGACCGCATCCCGACAATGGTCGTGTTCGGGGCCGATGGTGAGGAAAACTGGCGGTTTGTGCATGAGCGCGGGGCGACCAAGACTCACGCAACCGCTGAAGAGATTATCAGCGCGTTGCAGTGACCGGTTCGCGCATCGGATGAGAATTAAGGTCCCGACTCTAAACCTCTGGCATCCCGGCACATGCTTTGCTATACACCGGCGCGATTGCTGACGTACGGCGCGCTTGGTAAAGGCGCGCCGCTGGTCTTTTCAAGCGGGCGTGGCGGAATTGGTAGACGCACTAGATTTAGGTTCTAGCGGTGAAAACTGTGGGGGTTCAAGTCCCTCCGCCCGCACCACAGACCAGACGGACAGGGACTGTTGAATATAACTGAAGGTTCGTATCGCCCGGCTGCAACCGGCAACGGCCTTTGATGCAAGGCTCATAAGGATATCAGACATTATGCAGGTGACCGAAACACTCAATGAAGGCCTCAAGCGCGAGCTTAAAGTCGTCATTCCGGCCGGAGACCTCCAGGCTCGCGTGGATGAGCGGTTGGAAGAATTGAAGGCGACTGCCCAGATCAAAGGGTTTCGTCCGGGCAAGGTGCCGATCGGCCATCTGAAAAAACTCTACGGCCAGTCGGCCATGGCCGAGGTCGTTCAGAAGTCAATTGAGACCTCGAGCACAGAGGCGCTCAACGAGAAGAGCCTCAAAGCCGCATACCAGCCGGAGATCGTGTTGCCGGAAGACGAAAAGGACGTGCAGGCCGTGATGAACGGCGATGCCGACCTGTCTTTCACCATGAACTTTGAAGTGGTCCCGGACATAGAGATCAAGGACTTCAAGGATCTGAAGGTTGAGAAGCTGGTTGTCGAGGTGACCGACGAACATCTGGATGAAGCCCTGGAAAACATTGCCGGCCAGTACAAGGATTACGAAGATCGCGCCAAGGGTGCAGCCGAGGACGGCGATCGCGTGACTATCAGTTTTGTCGGCAAGGTCGACGGCGAAGTGTTCGAAGGCGGCACCGCGGATGACGTTCCGCTTGAACTTGGCTCGGGATCTTTTATCCCCGGCTTTGAGGAGCAGCTGGTCGGCGCGAAACCCGGTGATGACAAGACCGTCAAGGTCACTTTCCCGGCCGAGTATGGGGTTGAACATCTGGCTGGCAAGCCTGCCGAGTTCGACGTCAACGTGTCCAAGGTTGAGCAGCCCAAGCCTGCCAATATCGACGAAGCCTTTGCCGAGAAGCTTGGCATGGAAAGCGTCGACAAGCTCAAGGAAATGGTCAGGGAGCGCATTGCGGACGAGTTCAGCAACATGTCCGGCGCCAAGATGAAGCGCGACATGCTCGACGCGCTGGACGCGGAGTACAAGTTTGACCTGCCGCAGAAGCTCGTGGATCAGGAGTTTGAGCAGATCTGGGCCGCGCTCGAGCGCGAGATGGAAGGTGAAGGCAAGACCTTTGCCGACGAAGACACCACCGAAGAAGAGGTTCGGACCGAGTACAAGGCCATCGCGGAACGCCGTGTCCGTCTTGGCCTGGTGATCGGCACCATCGGCGAAAGCGCCGGTGTTTCCGTCAGCGACGACGAACTGCAGCGCGGCCTGATGGACAGGGCGCGCCAGTTCCCGGGCCAGGAAAAGGAAGTGTTCGAGTTTTATCGCAACAATCCAAACGCTTTGGTTGAGATCCGTGGGCCCCTGTTTGAGCAGAAGGTGGTTGATCACATCGCTGAGTCCGCGACCGTCAGCGAGCGCTCGGTGAGCCGCGAGACATTGCAGCACATGCTGGAACATGACGACGAGCACGACGAAGGCGGTGAACAGGCAAAGCCGGCCAAGAAGAAGGCCGCCAAGAAGACCGCAGCAAAGAAGGCGCCTGCCAAGAAAGCCGCCAAGAAGTCGGCTGACTGAACCAAGGCCTTGCGGTCTGACACGGCAGTTGGCTGACCAGTCGGTCGCACATCATTGCGCCGGTCAAGTCGCGACAGCTATTCAGGGCGACCCCGGCGGTCGCCCTTTTTCGTGTGCTGCAACTAGATTGAGGCGATCACTGACGATCGCCTCGCGGCAACATGAGCACCGCTGAACTTGTAAAGTTGCTCTATCACTTTGAAACCGATCAGGTTTATGATTTCGGGCCAGTCAACCGGATATCGTCCAGATCCGGTTGCAGGCAACAACTTTGACGTGTCAATACAACGCTAATGCAAGCAGACTATATCATCATCGGGGCAGGGTCAGCCGGTTGTGCCTTGGCGTCACGGCTCAGCGAGAATCCTGACATCAGCGTTTTGTTGCTGGAAGCGGGCGGCAACAATACCTCTCCGCTGCTGCGCGCACCTGCGGGTTTTGCCGCGCTGTTGCCCTGGCCGATCAGCAACTGGGCATTTAAAACCGAACCCCAGCCTGGCCTGAACGGACGCAAAGGCTACCAGCCGCGCGGCAAGGGGCTCGGTGGTTCTTCGGCGATCAACGCCATGGTCTAC
>JBCCVY010000245.1:0-5883 GCA_039194725.1 Pseudomonadota bacterium | reverse complement strand
TTGAGAATGCCCGCACAACCGGTGGGGTCATACTGGCGGCTGCGCACCTTGGTCCACCCAAGATGGCAATGAATGTCTTGATGGCAAAAGACATTCCACTACATGTCTGGACCATGTCGGTTGCCGCGGATGTCCCGTCCAGACCGGGGCTTACGCTTTTTGGTCCCGGCGATCTGTCCCAAAGATCACAAATGCTGCTGAACTCTGCCCTGCATCTGCGCAGAGGCGGGGTATTGTTCGCCGCTCCGGATGTGTGGACTGGCGAGAACCTGATCACGCTGGATCGGCTGGGCACGAGTTGGCGTTTCTCGAGAGGGGTTCCCGCCTTGGCAAGATCGCTCGGGGTGCCCACATATCTCGCCACTGCCTTGTGGCAAGGCGACACAATCAAGATGAGCTTTGCCCATCTTCCCGCCCCGCAGGATGTGTCGTGCCCTGATGAATGGGACTTGCGCTGGATCGAAAGCTACTGGAGCGCACTGGAACCGATCATTCTGACTTCACCTGAGAACCTGCGATTTGTACGCGGTATCAACTGGGCTGACTGGAAAAAGGAACAGGGCTTGTGATTTGGCGGGATTTCATGCGGCGGGTAGAGCAGTGCCCGCAAACGGTTGCGGTCGAGGTCAATGACATCCACCTGACCTACCGGGAACTGGCATGCCTGTGCCAGTCTTTAGCGAGCCAACTGCCCGCTCCGCAAGACGGCAAGGTCAACCGAGTTCTCATCAAACAGGAAGATCAGCTGTCCTACCTGCTGCATATACTGTCTTGTTGGTGTGCAGGCCTGGTGCCGGTTCTGCTGCGGAGCGGCATCACGCCGGCAGATGAAGACTATATCCGCTCGTTGCTGCAGCCGATTGGCTGCAGGTACCATGTGGTTGACCCAAAGGAGGTGAAGCCGGCGAAGTTTTCCAGACCAGCAGATGAGATGTTTGCCAGCCGAGATGAGGGTATGGTGATGGGGACATCAGGGACCACCGGTGCGCCGAAACTGGTGGCGTTACCCGCTGAATCTGTTGCGCTCAATGCCGCGGTCATCGCTCGCGAGCTTGAGTTGAATACGGATGATCGCGTGGCTGTGTGCACACCGCTGAGCTACATGTATGGCCTGATGGGCGGAAGCATCGCCACTTTGTGGGCGGGCGCCACCCTGCAATTGTTCAGCCCCAAGGCGCCTTTAACCGAGCTTCAGTTTCACATCAGAAACAGCGGTTCAAGTGTCGTACAGGGGCCACCATCCCTGCTGCAACTTTTGCTGGCCTATTGGAACGGCAAGCCATTTCCCGGCGTTCGGATGGTGACAACAGGTGGCGAGTCCATGCCGCCGTCATTGAAGGAGGGGCTGCAGACCGCGTTTCCCAACGCCGAAAAGCAGTTCCTGTATGGCATGACAGAAGCTGGTCCCAGGGTATCGCATTTGTCATTCGACGATGGCGGCGGGCAGGATGGCTGTATCGGTTCTCCGTTCGACCACATCGAATGGCGGCTCGTCGCCCAACCAGGAAAACATCGCGGTGAGAACGTTAGCCGGCTGGCACTTAAAGGCCCGTCCGTGTTTTTGGGTTACATTGGCGAGAACGGCTCTTATGAAGGGCTTGATGATGACGGGTACTTTGTATCCAACGACTTTGTTAAGCTTCTGCCAGATCGTCGGCTGTGCTTTGTCGGGCGCTCGGATCGTGTCTTCAAAAGCGGCGGAAAACTGGTTAGCCCGGACTTTATCGAACAGGTCCTGTCCAAGTTCGAGGGAGTTGTGGAGGTCACATGTCGTCCGGACCCGCACAGGATACTTGGGTTGGTGCCGGTTGCAGAGGTATATTGCACCTCTGAAGCTGTGTTCGACAAAGCGGCCTTTCGCAAATATGCGAAGGCCAATCTGGAACCACATAGTGTGCCGCGCACCATTTCGTTTCATCGCCGCGACAAAGGTGCGAGGGGAACGACCGAAACCCGACTGTCCGAAAGCGGAAAACGGCTACAGCGAAAACTGTGACCTGGTGGGCCCTCATTGAAGGGCTATCTCACCGGCCAATCCCACTTCGGCTTTTCAGTGCCGTCGACAATAGTTTCGCCGAGTTCCTTCTTCAGCTCGTAGCTGGCAATGCCGGACTGCAAATTGAGGGCGTCGACCAGCGCGCCGGCGTGTGAGACCACGATGACCTGGGATGTCTCGGCGGCCTTTGAGATCAGTCTTGCCAGCGGTTCAAGCAGGCTCGGATGGAGACTGGTTTCGGGTTCATTCAGAACCAGAAGCGGCGCCGGGCGCGGCGACAGCAGTGCGACCGTCAGCAGCAGGTAGCGCAGCGTGCCGTCTGACAGTTCCGCCGTGCGCAGTGGCCGGAGCAAGCCCTTTTGATGCATCAGCAGTTCGAACAGGCCATCATTGACCGACAGTTCGACAGCGCTGCCCGGAAACGCATCTTCGATGGCTACATCCAGCGCATCGGGATTGCCGATCTCGCGGATGGTCTGAAAGGCGGCCGCCAGGTCCGCTCCGTCCGAGGCAAGGGTCGGGGTTCGGGTGCCAATTTGCGGCGTGCGCGCCGGCGCGCCCTGGTCGGTTCGAAGGTGGTCGTAAAACCGCCATTGCCGCATGCGTTCCCGGATTGCCAGCAATTCAGGGGCGGATTTGGGATCGGCAGCATGGGTCATCATGCTGTCGAAGCTGGCCAGGTTCGAGATCACCGGTGTGCGGGCGCCTTTTTCGGACAGCACCTGCACGCCGGGACCCCGGCGTCCGGCAATCTCGTTGGACCGGCGCAAGGTCTCGCCGACCCACAGGGCCTCGGCCTTGATGCCCGGATCGGCGTTGAACCTTGACGTTCGATCCTGCTGCGGCAGCCCTAAGTCAATGGCGTAGCCGTAATCTTGATCCGCAAAGCCCAGCTTCAGACTGACCTTGTCGCGCCGCACGGTACCTTGAACCGGGACCTGTCCGGATTTCATCGCCCGCGAAATGATTTCAGGGCCTGCCCACAATGTCGATTGCAGTCCGCCCTCGCGGGCCAGCGCGGCGATGACGCGACCTTGCGCAACATCTGCCAGCAATCTGATGGCCCGATACAGGCTGGACTTGCCGCTGCCGTTTGCGCCGGTAATGAGCGTGAGCTGCTCCAACGGCAGCACAAGTTCGCGGATTGAGCGGTAACCGGAGATGGCCAGGGTGAGTATCATAACGGTGTGTTGCTCTTCATCTGTGCCCCGGTCGGACCGACGTTGCCCAGATCCTGTGGATGCCGGCCAGTTCAGTCCTCGTGATGCCAGGTGGTGGAGACATAATCCTCATCCTTCTGTCCGGCACGCTCAAATTTCAGGAAATCCCAGTAGCCGCAGGTCTCGCCGGGGAAATCCCGGCACGTGGACGGTCGTGCCTTGTAGATCGAACAATTGCGTTGATCGGTGTCAAAAAACTGGCAGATGCGGGCGTAGTGCTCATCATCCTTGCGGTTCATGAGCCGTTTGTAGCCGTGATCGGAATGCAGGTAGCGCTCTTCGACCTGTTCCAGGGTGATGCCGAAATGCCTGGCGATGCGCTGCGCGTCACGCTTGGTGACGGTAATGACCGGGTAGGAGCAGCAATAACCCGGACATCGGGTGCAGTCGTATTTCGGTTTGGTCATTGCGGCCAGGCCTTCAGCTTGTCATAGGCGGCATTTGTCTTGCCCATTTCTGCCACCAGCCATTGCCGGAAGGCCAGGCCGGTGGAGTTGAGTTTAAGGCCCTTGCCCCAGACCAGCCAGTATCCTTCGGCCTCGGTGGTTTCAAAATCAAGCGGTCTGACTAGACGGCCGGCCAGAAGGGCATCGGTGGCAATGATCTGGTCGGCCAGCGCGATGCCCTGTCCGGCTTCTGCCGCCTGTATGGCCAGGTAGTTCTGAAACAGCGGCCCGGCCCAGGCGAGGTCGGCGTTCCTGCTGCCGGCCGCGCGCAACCAGTCGGCCCACCACTGCCGCGAGTTCTCGTGCAGCAGAGTGAAGTTCTCCAGATCATCAGGCGTTGCAGGCGGACTGTCGCTGATCAGATCAGGTGCACATACCGGGAATATCCGTGCCTTGCACAGGAACTCAGCCTCGACTTCCGGCCAGCTGCCGGCTCCGTAGCGAACGGCAATATCGTCTTCGCCGGAGTAAAAGTCCGAGATGTATTCGCCGGGGCTGACATCAAGCTCGATGTCGGGATGGGCCGCATTGAACTTGCCCAGCCGCGGCACCAGCCAGCGCGAGGCAAATGCCCCGTCCGGGGCCACCGTCAGGTGCGAGCTGTCGCCCTCGATCATGGCGTCCCTGGTCGCTTCGGCAATGGCATCGAAGATGGGGGTGAGACGGGCAGCATAGCGTTTGCCCGCGTCGGTCAGCACGACGCCTCTGCCGGTGCGCACGAACAGCGGCGTGCCGAGCCATTCCTCGAGCTCGCGGACATGGCGCGATACCGCCGCATGGGTGACGAAAAGTTCCTCCGCCGCCTTGGTGAAGCTTTGCGCGCGGGCAGCGGCTTCAAAGGCGCGGAGCTGGTTCAACAGGGGCAGGCGGCGGCGCATGGCATGCATTCATGAATTAAGTGTTACAATTACTCACACATCATATGTGATATTTTCTTACATGTCAGGTCAGTATTTGCCGTTTGCGGTGCAGCATGTGTGCGCCCATATTCAATTCATCAGACACGGCCAACCAAACAAGGAGACAGGTTATGAGCTGGATTTTTGAAGCTTACGCAAATGTTTACAATGCCGCTCTTTTCGGTGGCGAGGTATCCCGCGGAAATGCTGCATCTGCGAAAGCTGGTGCCGATGGCTGCCGCACCGCATCCTATCTGGCATCCATGCGCTAATCGCTGCTGTCAGCAGGTTCAGACTGCTCGCGTTCCTGGCCCACCAGGAATGCGGGCGCCTCGGCCACGACCCCGATCTCAACCAGCCAGTCCGGATTTGCCAGGCCGGAGATGATCAGCAGGGTTGAGGCGGCTTCGTGGCCATCGAGCATTTCATCGCGCACCTCCCTGTAGATGGGCACGCCCTCCTGGGTGGTGATGTAAACCGTCATTTCGATAATGTCTTTCGCGCCGAGACCCTGGTCGGCGAGGATCGCGAGTATGTTGCGCCAGCACTGTTCATGCTGACCCTTCTCGCTGTCGGCCAGATTGCCGTCCGTGTCGACACCGACCTGGCCGGAGACAAACACCAGGTCTTTGCCGGCGCTGACCCGCATGGCTTGCGAATATCGTGAAAACGGGGCAGGGGCCTCACTTGTGTTGACTTTTACGGGCATGGGCGTGGTCTCCCTTTACTTGATTGCAGACTTGAAACGGTGTAGAACAAAAAATGAACAAACTTATCTGGCGGCTGTGGACAAGGTTTCCAGCACGCTGGCAGGGCATGGGCGAAAAGTCTAGTGTCTGGCGACAAACAGGTATGAGGAGTGAGCAAGATGGCGGGTTCGATTAACAAGGTTATCCTGATTGGCAATCTGGGCGCCGATCCGGAAATCCGTCACACGCAGGACGGCAGGCCGATCGCCAACCTGCGCATTGCGACGTCGGAGAGTTGGCGCGACCGCAATTCCGGCGAGCGCCGCGAGAAGACCGAGTGGCACACCGTGGTGATTTTCTCCGAAGGGCTGTGCAAGGTTGTCGAGCAGTACCTGAGGAAAGGCTCCAAGGTCTATCTGGAAGGCCAGCTCCAGACCCGCAAATGGCAGGACCGGGACGGCAATGACCGCTATTCCACCGAGGTCGTGCTGCAGAACTTCAATTCGACGCTTGTCATGCTGGACGGCCGGCAGGGCGGTGCCGGTGACAGCGGCGGGTATAGTCAGGACAGCGGTGCCGATTTCGGGCGCTCAAGCCCGATGCAACGCCCGCAGGGCGGCTCCGGACGCCAGG
>JBCCVY010000244.1:0-5902 GCA_039194725.1 Pseudomonadota bacterium | reverse complement strand
GGTTTCCGCAACAAGCTCATCTTCGCTGACATCTTCCGGCAGCAGCACAAGTTGCGCCCCGCTGTCGCGAAAGTGCTTGTCGATAATCGGGCATTCCAGCTCCCGATCGGTGCGCACGATTTTCAGCCTGTCGCCCATCATCAAACCCCATCACTGTTTTCTCGAAGCAAATCATTGCAGATTTGGACATCACTACAATCTGTATCAGTATCTCTCAGTGACACCACCCGAATCCAAAACCACCAGACGACCCGCGTCGCGTGCCGCGCAAGGAGATTACCATGCTGAAATCACCCGCCCTTGACCCTGCACTGATCGAGGCAAAGATCGGATCCGGATATCCCCAACCCTTCAAGGCATCGACGTCAGGACGGGCCAAGCGGATGCTCACAGCTGCGCTGGGTTTGAGCCAGTTCGGCGTCAATGTCACGGAGATAGATCCCGACAGCGCCACGTCGCTCAGGCACTGGCATTCCCACGAGGACGAATTCATCTATGTGCTGGACGGCGAGGTGACACTGGTGACCGACGGCGGATCGCAGGTGCTGACCAAAGGCATGTGCGCCGGGTTTCCCGCCGGCGTCGAAGACGGTCATTGCATCGAGAACCGGTCGGGCAAACCGGCCACCATCCTGGAGGTCGGCAGCCGCGATGACCGCGACGAGGGCAACTACCCCGATGTCGACCTGCATTGCCAGCCGAACCGCTACAAGGAGGCGATATTCACCCGCAAGGACGGCACGCCCTACTGATTGAACACGAACACCGGTTGCGATCGTAGCTAATGCAAAAAGAAGCGGCGGTCGGGTTTCCCTGACCGCCGCAAAGCTCAATACTTACTGCCGTGACGGCTTACTGAGCCTGACAGAAATACTTGATGCCGTCATAGCCAGTAAAGGTACCGGTGCGGGCATTGAATGACCGGTAGCGGGCCCGGCAATAGTCGTACCACTCGTCGGTCCAGGGCTCGATGGCATCATCGCGATACAGCCTGACCGGCTCTTCACGCACCGGCGCACGGACGGGTTCGTAGCGGTCAAGGCAATCGTCGTAGGCGCGGTCATAGTGACGCTGCCAAGGCCCGGCGGTGCCAACTGTGCTGCCGACAGCACCAGTCGTACCGCCAATGTTGGCGCCTTTGCCGGCACCCCTGCCGCCACCGAGAACGCCACCGATAATGGCGCCGATTGCAGCTCCGCCGACCGCAGTACCCAGGGCTTCCTGGCCACGGTCAATGCGGCTGTCCGCATAGCGCTTGGCTTCGCGATGGCAACGGCCGTCGCGGGCCGACGCTGTATCAATAGTGGTCATGAACACGGTGGCACCCAATGCCGCCACGACCAAAGATTTCAAGGCTGTAGAATACAAAATCTCCGCTCCTCTGGTGGAAACGCCCCTATGACTTTCGGCAATAGCTGGATTCTATGGCTTCATTGTGAGCAAATCCTTAACAAGGTCTGAATTTTCCAGTGGCCATATCGGCCTTGGAATTTTCCGAAACGTTAACTGTTGCAGTCGCATGGACGCTATCCCGCCGGCGTCTACCAACATCGTTTCACGGGCAATCGGACCGTAGGCGGCCTTGAAGTGGTTGCGGCTTTTCAAGCCGATTGTAGTCAGTTTCTGTGGTTCTATGCCGACAGATCTGAACACATTCAGGTCCATCACTGCGGTCGGCGCCGACGAGACGATCACGTCTATGTCTGCAATCCGCAGTACAGCCGTTGCACCCATGGAAAAACTCACGCCCCGCCACATGGGCCCGGCACATATAAACCCTCCGTCCGCCAGGTTGATCACTTCCGCTTCCACCTCCAGCGGCGGTGTCAGGTCCGGTGCACCCTTGCCGCCCAGCGAGAGCCGCACCCTGGCGCCAACACCGGCAGTTGCAGCCCCGGCAACACTGGCGGGATCGCTGATGGTGGCAAAGGCCGCACGCTCAAGTTTCGCACCGATCATGGCCCGCAACAGGTTCGGACTATCGCCATAGGCACCGCCGGCCGGGTTGTCGGCAAAGTCGGCCAGCACCAGCGGCTTGTCTCCAGCCGTGCCGCGCCCTGCCAGCGCCATGGCCTCAGCCGGCGTGGCAAACTCAAGCTGGGTCTCGGCCCGGCTCTGCCAGACTGCCTGCATGAGTTCCTGGGCCGCCACCCGACCGGCATGATCATCACTCGCCGTCATCACCACGCTGGGACCAATGTCGGGCACGTCCGACCACGGAAACCCGATCTGGATCGACGCGCAGATGACGCCGTCGCGCTCCTCCAGCTTGTCCGCCAGTTTCAGCAGCCCCGGCATTGGCTGTCCAGCTGCCGTCTGGCCGTGGTTGGCCGCATCCATCATCGGCATTCGCGCCATCACCAGCCGTGGCCACGGTCCGCCTTGCAACACGTCCTGCATCAGGCGTGCCATGTGCAGTGCCCGTTCGCGTTGATCCACATGAGGATAGGTGCGGTAGGCCATCATCATGTCGGCGGCCGCGATCATGGCCTCGGACACATTGGCATGCATGTCGAGTGTCACCGCAATCAGCGAATCTGCCCCCGCCAGCATCCGTACTTCACGCAGCAGGTCGCCTTCCGCGTCCAGAGTCGTTTCCGTGACCATCGAACCGTGCAGAACCAGCACGACGGCATCGAACCGCTGCCCGTTCCGCAACGGCTGCAATATCAGCTGCTTCACCCGATCCCAGTCACCGGCCGCCATCGGCCCGGATGGGCTGGCCGAGGCTGCCAACGGTATCTCAAGTGCCCAGTCATATTGTTCCGCGGCCTCGATGAATCCGGCGATTTCAGTGTTGGTGCCGGCGAGCGCCGATGTAGCCTTAGTGCCTTCATGCCAGTAACGGGTTTCGAAATCGGCTTTCACGGTGGCAATGCGGTTGAACGTATTGGTCTCGTGCATAATCTCCGCCAGCAGAACCTTGCATGTCATCTCACCTGCCCCCGCAACGGGCGACCAGGCTGTCCAGATCACGCCAGCCAATGCGCCTGTCCGGGGCGTCGCCGCCGGCAAACTTGTCGGCGCCGTGGGCGTCGGTGACGCCGCCAAGCCGTTCGTAAAAACCGATGGCCGCGGCATTGTCTTCAAACACCCACAGGCAGATCGTCTCAGCCCCGGCAGCCTGCGCGGCCATTGCAGCCTCCTTCATCAGCGAGCGGCCCAGGCCCTGGCCTTTGCTGTCCGGCAACAGATGCAGGTGCTCGATGGTGTAGTCATAACCATCGTCTTCAGGGTCGTCATGCAGGGCAACCAGCCCGACAACCGAACCGGCCTTGCAAGCTATCTTCAAGATCGGGTATTTGGCCGCAGCCAACGCCGCGTGCCAGTAACGCGCCCGCTCGCCGTCAACTTCGCTGTCCAGATAGGTGTCCGGCAGGATACCGCGGTAGGTTGCTTTCCAGCTTGCCGCATGCACCCGTGCCAGGGCGTTGGCATCATCCGGCCCAGCGTCAACAATTTCGTTCATCTGATTAGCACCTCAAGTGCCTGCTGTGGGGTTTCCGCCTTCGGCCAGCCTGACATCTGGTTTCGAATCCAGGTCATCTGGCGCTTGGCATAGTTGCGCGTCTGTTTTTGCGCCAGTGCAACGGCGTCTTCCATCGACGCCTCGCCGGCAAGATACGCTGCCAGTGCCTGGACACCGATTGCCTTCATGACCGGCAGGTCCGGCGCGAGGTCCAGCGCGACAAGCTTTTCGACTTCATCCATCGCACCATGCTCCTACATCGCCTTGAAGCGTGCATCACATGATCCGTACAATTCTTCCCTGACCGGGGTCAGCGCCACCCGCCGCACGTCGGCACCGGCAAGCACCGAGTCCTGACACGCAGATGCGAAATGTTCAGCAAGTGACTTGCCGGTCGCATCCAGCACTTCCAGCGCCCGCACCACACGCTGTCCATCGGCCGGCTCGATGCGTGCCGCATCTTCGGGTGCGGTCCTGACAAGCTCGCTGTGAAGCGCGTTGGCTCCTTCAACCCGGAGCCGGTCCCGCCAGTGGTCACGAACCTCGTTCGGCACTGCCGGTATCGGCGACAGGCCCTCCTCCAGCACCTTGAAATACAACCCCGTGCCACCGGCGATCACCGGAACCTTGCCCGCCTGCCAGGCCTTTGAGACTTCCTCGCGCGCCGCTTCAAGCCAGCGGCCCGCCGACCAAGCATCTCCGGCCCGCGCACAGCCGAACAGCCTGTGCGGAACCCTGGCTTCATCTTCACGCGACGGGCGCGATGTCAGCACATCCAGATCCGCGTACAACTGCATGGCATCTGCATTGATCACGACACCATTCAGACGCTCGGCAACGTCAATGGCAACAGCCGACTTGCCGCTTGCAGTCGGGCCTGCAATAAGGATGGCGGTTTTCAATCGAGTGCTTCCCATGTCCCATGTCCTATCGCTGATTGCCGGTCCGCAAAAGTCCTCATTGCAGACAAAGCACATCAACGCCGCCTGCAAGCTGATGGAGAAGCTCGGCACCGAACTGGATACCGGCCAGTGGCTGAATGAGAAAAATGCCTGGCAGGTGAAATTCGACGCGAAACCGGCTGAAGTTCTCAGCGCAGTTCGCAAGGCCGCCGCCCGCTGGCCGGTTGACGTAAATGTCCTCTCCGCAGCAAACCAGCGCAAGAAGCTGCTCATTGCCGACATGGACTCAACCATGATCGAACAGGAGTGCATCGATGAACTGGCCGATGCCGCCGGCGCAGGAGATGCGGTGAAGGCGATCACCGTGCGGGCCATGAACGGCGAACTGGATTTCGAAGACGCCCTGCGCGAGCGCGTTGCGGCACTCAAAGGCCTGCCGTCCGGTGTCATCGGCGACGTCATAGCCAACCGCATCAGCTTCATGTCCGGCGGACGCGACCTGATCGCGACAATGCGTCAGAATAGTGCCTACTGCGCTCTGATTTCCGGCGGTTTCACCCACTTCACCGCATATGTCGGCGCCGAACTGGGCTTTCACGAGCACCAGGCCAATGAGCTGATTATCAGGGATAACCTGCTGACCGGAGAAGTTGCCGACCCGGTGCTTTGCCGCGATGCCAAGGTGGCCGCGCTGCAGCGCATCTCCGGCACATTTGGTTTCTCAATGGATGAGGCCATGGCCGTCGGCGACGGCGCAAATGACATTCCCATGCTCAAGACGGCTGGCACTGGCGTGGCGCTTCATGCCAAGCCCGCCGTGAAACACGAGGTGGACATTCAGATTGACCATGGCGACCTGACCGCCCTGCTCTACCTGCAGGGCTTCACCCGAGACGAATTTGCCCGTCACCATTAAGACAGGGTGAGCCCTCACCGGTGCCGCCCGGCAACCTGGCTGCCGCACTGCATTGCAATGGCGCAAACGCAAGGCGGCCGGGCAGTTTGCCCGGCCGCCGGATTTCTTGATTTCCGTAACCGCTACTTCTTCAGGCGCAGGGCAATGAAGTGCGGATCAAAGTTACGTTGAGCCCGCAGCACCAGCATCAGGATAGAATTGTCCCCGGCCTTGACCGCGTCATCAACCGCCTTGACGAGTTCCGCCGGAGAAGATGCCTTTACATCGCCGACCTCGGCAATCACGTCACCCGGACGCAGCTGCTTGTCGGCAGCAGCGCCGTCAGCCTCGACCTCTGAAACAATCACACCCTGGACTTTCTCCGGCACCTTGAACTTCGAGCGCAGTTCGTCGCTGAGTTCCTCAACCTTGAGGCCCAGTATCTCGACGTCGGCCGCACCTGCCGCTTCAGCGGCCCTCTTGCTGTCTGCGGCCTGCACGAGCTTCTCGCCGGTTTCAAGCCGCCCCAGCGTGACTTCGATCTCCAATGGCTTGCCCTTGCGAAGCACACCGACAACAACAGTGGTGTCCGGCGCCAGTTGGCCAACCGCGCGCGACAATTGGCGGCTGTCCTTC